>JBEKRA010000270.1:0-3895 GCA_049519195.1 Verrucomicrobiota bacterium | reverse complement strand
CGCGATGCGCCGATCCTCTGCTGCACGGCGGAAATTCTGGCGAACATCGCGTTGCGCGAAGGTGCGCAGGCCAACGTGCAAGAAGTGGTGATGGACGAGTTCCATTACTACGCGGACCGCGAGCGCGGCGGGGCGTGGCAGGTGCCGTTGCTGACTTTGCCGCAGGCGCGGTTTCTCCTGATGTCGGCGACGCTGGGCGACACGTCGTTCTTTGAATCGGAACTGACGAAGTTGAATGGGCGTGAAACTGTTACCGTCGCTTCGGTGGAACGGCCGGTGCCGCTGGAGTTCGCTTACTCGGAATTGCCGCTGGCGCGCACGCTGGAAACATTGGTGGCGGACGGCAAGGCGCCGGTTTACGTCGTGCATTTCACGCAATTGGACGCGGCGCAGAGCGCGCAGGATTTCACCAGCATCAACGTCTGTTCGCGGGAGGAGAAAAATCAGATCGGCAACGAACTCGAAGGGTTCAAGTTCACGAGTCCCTATGGGCCGGATATCCGCAAATGGCTGAAGCAGGGCATCGGTTTGCATCACGCGGGGTTGCTGCCGAAATATCGCGTGCTGGTGGAGAAACTGGCGCAAAAGGGTTTGCTCAAGGTCATCTGCGGCACGGACACACTCGGCGTCGGCATCAATGTGCCGATCCGCACGGTGCTGTTCTCACGGCTATGCAAATTCGACGGGCAGAAGACCGTCATCTTGAGTGCTCGGGATTTTCACCAGATCAGCGGTCGCGCCGGGCGCAAGGGCTTCGACGACCGCGGCTGGGTGGTGGCGCAGGCGCCGGAGCATGTGATCGAAAATCTGAAACTGGCGGAAAAGTCTGCGCGCGACGGCAAGAAAACTGTCAAGCGCCAGGCGCCGGAAAAGAATTTTGTGAATTGGGACAAGAACACATTTAGCCGCCTGATCGCCGCGCCGCCGGAACGGCTGACATCGCGGTTTCAAGTCACGCATGCGATGCTGCTGAATGTGCTAAATCGCAAGGGCGATGGCTGCCACGCGATGCAGAAGCTGGTGCGCGATTGCCACGAGACGCCGAAGCAAAAGCAGGCGCACACGAAACGCGCGTGGCAGTTGTTCCGTTCGTTGGTGGAGCGGCAGATTGTGGAGTTCATTCCGAAGAACGAGCACGGTGCGTATCTCCGCGTGAACGTGGCGTTGCAGGACGATTTTTCGATGGATCAGGAGTTGTCGCTGTATCTGCTGGAGACGATTCCGCTCATTGATCCGCAGCAGCCGGATTATGCGATGGTGCTGCTGACGCTGGTGGAATCCATCGTCGAGGATCCGGCAATCATCCTGCGCAAACAGCTTGACCGCGTGAAGGATCAGAAGATGGCCGAGATGAAAATGGAAGGCATCGAGTATGACCAGCGCATGGAAGAATTGGAAAAACTCGAACACCCGAAGCCGAACCGAGAATTTGTTTACTCCACCTTCAATGCCTTTGCCGACCGTCATCCGTGGGTGGGTCAGGAAAACATCCGGCCCAAATCCATCGCGCGGGAGATGTTTGAAACGTTCCGCTCCTTCTCTGATTACATCCGCGATTACGAATTGCAGCGCGCCGAGGGCGTGCTGTTGCGGCACCTCAACAGCGTTTACAAAGTGCTGGCCCAGACCGTTCCCGACATGGCCAAAAATGATCAAGTGCGCGAGATGGAACTTTATCTCGGCACAATGATCCGGCAGGTGGATTCAAGTTTGCTGGATGAATGGGAAAAACTGCGCGACCCGAATTACCAGCGTGCCGAAGCGAAGGAAATCCGTCCGCCCGGCGCAGAGGAAGCCGAGAAAGATGTTACGCGCGACACCAAGGCGTTCACTGCTGCCATCCGTCAGCGCCTCTTCACCTTCCTGCGCGGTTTGGTGAACGAAGATTTTGAAGCGGCGATTGCTGGTCTAGATTCGCCGAATGATGCCGACGGCCATCCGTGGACGGCGGAGCGATTCACGCAGGCGCTGGATGCCTATTACGCCGATCACGAGCGAATCTGCCTCGATCCCGAGGCGCGCAACCTGCGCCATACCTACGTGGTTCCGAGTGAGGACAAGAAGGCCTGGCGCTTGCAGCAGATGCTTGTGGATCCCGAAGGCCACAACGACTGGGTGGCGGAGTTTGCGGTGGATTTGGCCGCGTCGCGACAGGCGGGCGAGCCGGTCATGAGTTTATGTCGCGTGGCGGCACTGAGTTGAAGGGGATACGAAATTATGAATGCGAAAGATTTTCTCCGTCTCGGCGTGCCGTTGGGACAGGCGACGCGCTTGGCAACGGATTTTGTGGCCAAGTTCATCCTCGGCGGCGGCGACAAGTCGCGGTTGCACGAGGAAGTCGCGGCCATTGTCGCCAATCCATCTGTATTCGTGGACGACCCGTTGCGCGGCGAGTTTGCAAAGGCGTTGTTGAAGGCTCCGCCATCACCACGCACCGAACCGGTGAAGTATCGGCAATGGGGCGAGCATCTGGAACACGATGCAGTAATGCAGATGGAGAAGGCGTGTCTGTTGCCGGTGTCGGTGGCGGGCGCATTGATGCCGGACGCACACGTGGGCTACGGCCTGCCTATCGGCGGCGTGCTGGCTACGGAGAATGCAGTGATCCCTTATGCCGTGGGCGTGGACATCGCGTGCCGCATGAAAATGACGGTGCTGGACATCCCGGTGCGCGACTTGGAGCGCAAGCAGTTAGATCTGACACGTGCCATCGAGGTGGAGACGCGGTTTGGCGTGGGCGCGATGTTCAAGCACCGCCGCACGCACGACGTGATGGACGCGGATTGGTCGGTCAGCCCGATCACGAAACAGCACAAGGACAAGGCGTGGTCGCAGCTCGGCACGAGCGGCAGCGGAAATCATTTCGTTGAGTTTGGAATTATTACCGCGCATGGGGAAATTGTGCAACCGGCGACGGGGGCATCGCTGGCACTTTCTGCGACGAAGGCGTCGCAGCTACCGGCGGGAACCTACGTGGCGCTATTGTCGCACAGCGGCAGTCGCGGCACGGGCTCGGCAGTTTGCGATCATTACAGCAAGATTGCGTTCAGCCAGTTTCCCGATCTGCCGAGCGAACTGAAGCGGCTCGCGTGGCTGTCGCTGGATTCCGCCGAAGGACAGGAATACTGGGCGGCGATGGAGTTGATGGGCCGCTACGCCGCGGCGAATCACGCGTGCATCCACCAGCACGTAGCCGAGAATCTCGGCGCGCAGGTTTTGCTCGATCTGGAAAACCACCACAACTTCGCCTGGAAGGAGCGGCACGTCATCAACGGCGTCGAGCGCGAGGTCATTGTGCATCGTAAAGGTGCCACACCGGCGGGCGCCGGTGTGCTGGGAATCATTCCCGGCTCGATGGCGACGCCGGGTTACGTCGTGAGCGGTAAAGGCAACGCGGAATCGTTGAACTCGGCGTCACACGGCGCGGGCCGAGCAATGAGTCGCAAGGCCGCCAATGAAAAGTTCAACTGGAAGGAAGTGAACCGGTTCCTCCGCGAGCGCGGGGTGACCTTGATTTCCGCCGGCCTCGACGAAGTGCCGATGGCCTACAAAAACATCCGCGAGGTGATGACCGCGCAGAACGATTTGGTAACGGTGATGGGTCAGTTCGATCCCAAGCTGGTGAAAATGGCCCCGAGTGGCGAGCGCCCAGAGGATTGAAGCTCATGGTTTCCTCAATTATAATAATCATTGGGTAACCCCCCGGCTCTGCCGGGGAGACTCCCAGAGTTTGACGATTCCTGGAATGTGGGGGCAGGGGAAAGATTTATGGTTTGGCGTTGGCCAAAGAAGGTGTGTGCAAGTTGCCCGCTGCTGGACGCGGCGGTGAAACAAACAAAACAAAAGAATGAAGCGGCGAGGCGAGCGCAATTTGTATGTGCGCGAATGCGAACCA
>JBEKRA010000269.1:0-3913 GCA_049519195.1 Verrucomicrobiota bacterium | reverse complement strand
CCTCATCAGCCCCTTGACGGATTTGTATGATGGCGGCTCGAAACCGCTGGAGCCGAAGCCGTTTTATTCCATCGCGCTCGCCAAACGGAAATTAAACCGGCCGCTTGAAGCGATTGTGGAAATCCGCAAGCAACTTGCCAAATTCCCGGACGATTACGAGGGCATCAGCCTGCTGGCCGCCGTCCAGGCGGAGGACTTGAAGGATTTGCCCGGCGCGGAAACCACGCTGAACCTTTTCTGCGAGTCGCCCGCCGCGCCGTCCAGGCAGGTCGCCGCCGCGCTCACGCAGCTCGCCGACTGGCATCTCAAACTCGCGCAGGACGCCGACTCGGCGCGCGCCGCGCTGGAAAAAATCATTGAAAAATTTCCCGGCACCGATCTGGCGCTGGCGGCGGCGCAGCGCATCGCGCACCTGGGCGGCGCGGAAAAAATGCTGCTGGCCTCGCACGACCGCCAGCCGGTGGCGATGCCGGAAGGGGTGAAAAGCATCGGGCTGCGCGATTCCATGCGGGATTTGATTCCCGCCGAGACCGATCCCGCGAAACTGGCGGCGGATTACGTGAAGCATCTGGAGCAGCATCCGCTCGATACCGAGGCGCGCGAAAAGCTGGCCATCATCTACGCAACGCATTACCAGCGGCTGGACATGGCGACGAGCGAACTTGTGCAGCTCATCAACCAGCCGAACCAGCCGCCCAAGCACGTGGCGCACTGGCTGAACCTGCTCGCCGATTTGCAGATTCGCGCGGGTGCGGACTACGACACCGTGCGCCCGACCTTGGAAAAAATCATCGAACATTTCCCCGGCATAGCCGTGGCGGAACTCGCGCAGTCGCGCCTGGCCCATTTGAAACTGGAAATCAAGGGGAAAAAAGCAGAAACGCCGGGCACGAAGCTCGGCGTTTATGAACAAAACATCGGCCTGAAATACGGCCCGCCGCGCAATCCGCAGCACTCAATCAAGCCCGAATTCCGAACGCCCGCGGAACCGGCTGACAACCTCGCAGCCGGCAATGCGGAGAAATTCGATAATAATTCTTGACACCCGCTTTCTTTTCCAGGATAATGTTTCCCTATCCTTATAAAAGGTATGAGAAAGTTGCATGAAACCGGAAGTTCCACCGGTCCCGCCAGCGCCGGCGTGCGCGGCGGATTTTCGCCCGGCATTCTCCCGTCCCGCCGCAGCGGCAACCACACTCCGCCGGCACCACCCGCGCTGCAAACGCCGCCGGAAAAAAACACATCCCGCGGGCGGAATAAAAATTAATTTGAAAGACCGTCAACCTTTAACAACAATGCAAGAAATCACAACTATGAAAACCCCACTCTATTCCCTCAAGCTGGCCGCGCTTGCCTGCGTGGTGATGCTGGCCGTGACCGCCGCGCGGGCGGTGGATTTCCACGTCGCCACGTCGCAGGACCTGCAAAACGCCCTCACTGCGGCGACGGCCAACGGCTCGGACAACACCATCTGGGTCACGAACGGTTACTACACCGGCAATTTCAGCTACAACAGTTCCGCCACCTACAGCCTCACGGTCTGGCCGGAGCCGGGCGTGGACAAAACGAATGTCACGATTGACGGCGGGAGCGGCGGACGGGGCCTCAACATCACCTGCTCCGGCGCTTCGGGCAACGTGACTGTCAGCAACATTACCTTCGTGCGCAATTGCGGCAATTACCAGATTGGCGCGCTGCGCATCGCCGCCAGCAGCGGCGGGACGGCAATCGTGGATGGCTGCCGGTTTCTCTCGCTCACCAACACCAGCGGCATGGGCTTGGAAATTGCCTCCGGACTGAACACCATCATCCGTAATTGCATCGTCCTGGGCAAAACCAACGCGATGAATATCAATGACGGAGATGGCATCAACATCTCCGGGGTCACGGGAAACACCCTGCTCTGCAATTCCACGATTTCGGGAAACCGTGCGGGTGATGGCGCGGACATCACCGCCAGCGCGGTTTTGACCGTGACCAACAATGTGTTTCAGACCAACAATTACCATGGCCTGTATTTCAACCCATCCTCCGGCACCAGAACGGCCGTGGTGGCGGTGTCAAACAACGTATTCAATCTCAACGGCTTGAACGGCGGCTACTATGGCGTTTACCTTAATAACTTTGGCCTCGTCAATCTGGGCGCCAATATTTTTAATGGGAATCATGGGGGTGGGTTTTACGCCTATTCCGGCAATGCGGCAGCCATTGCGGGAAACACATTCTATGGCAATGGATACTACAATGGCTATTATGGCGGGATTAGTCTCTTCTATGTCCCCACGACCACTGTCACCGGGAATACCTTCAACGGTAATTCAGGAGGGTATGGTGGTGGAGGCGCCTATATTTACCAAAATGGTATTTGCACCAATATTGTAACTGGGAATACCTTTAACGGAAACTCCAACGATAGCGTCAGCGGTGGTGGTGCGGTGTATCTCTTTGCCTACTCCGGCGCCAGCGGCACCATCATTTCAAACAATGCCTTCGGTGCCAATACGATTCTCGGCCCGGGTGGCGCCGTGTCTGTCAACAGCAGTGGCACGACCACCTTGGCTGGCAACACGTTCACGGGCAATTCCTGCAGTGGAAATTACGGCGGCGGCGCCGTGTATATCAGCGGCGGCACAAACCTCGTCACCCGCAACATGTTCACGCAAAACTCCGCCGCCAATGGCGGTGGCGCCATTTACGCTTCCTGCCCCCTCATCAACCTTTCGGACAACCTGATCGTTTACAACAGCCAGTCCGGCGCCGGCGCGACCGGCGGCGGCATCTTTGTGAACCCTCTGGCCACGCTTTACATGATCAACAACACCGTCTTCGGCAACTCGTCCGGCGGTGGCGGCGGCGGCGCGTCGTTCCAGGTCAACGGCAGCGTGGAGTTGTTGAACGTGCTCAACAACATCATCTGGGGCAACACCGCCAATGGCAACGGTTCGGATGTCTATCTCACCGGCTCCGGCCTGATGAAATTGTTCATGTATAATGACGCGAACGGAATGTATGGCGTGTGGAACAACGCGCTGCCACAGTTGAACGTGGATCCGAAGTTCTTTTACCCGGTCAACGCGATCTATGGGGATTATCATCTCCAGCCCGGCTCGCTCTGCCTAAACTATGGCACGAACGGCACGTTCCTGCCCGCCATAGACCTCGACGGCAACGCGCGCACCAACGGCGCCGGACAGGTGGATTTGGGGTGCTACGAATTCAACAACACGGCCACGCATCCGGCGGACACAAACGCGAACTTCGTCATCTCCGCCGCCGAATACAACGCTTACGCCGCCGCTTGGAAGGCCGGTCAGACTTGGACCAACGGTGGACCGAACCCGATTTCGGCGGATTATGTGACGCGCGCCGGCTACCTGATGACCAACAACACCGGCGCATATACCAACGATGGCAGCGCCCGGCCCACCAACTGGAAAGTGGTGCCGTGACCGCGAGAACCGGAAACTTCTAAAAAGGTTCTCGCGTGTTAAAAATATTTTCAGCATTGGTTGAGCGATTCCGTGAGCGGATGGCCGCCGCGTTTCCCCTCATGAAAATCCTGGGAGCGCCGGCGTCTCGCAGGCCAGTCGGGAGCCGAAAACCGGAACCCGCCGGCAAGACGCCGGCGCTCCCAGGCACTGTGCCCCGGCTGCCACGGTTCTTTCCGCGCAACGCGTGCCTTTCGTGGTTGCTGCTTTTTCTTTCCGCCTTCATCGCCACGGCGCAGACGAATCCGCCCGCCTCCTGTGTGCGCTCCTTCACCAACGATTTGGCGGGCCAGCCACTCGTCACGATCTCGGTCACGGGCGCAGCGGGCGTGGCGTGTCTCACCATTGAGGAGACTTTGCCCGCGGCAGCAACGCCGGCGAGCATCAGCGCCGATGGCGTCTTTCTGCCGGCGCAAAACGCCATA
>JBEKRA010000268.1:0-3920 GCA_049519195.1 Verrucomicrobiota bacterium | reverse complement strand
TGGACGGCAAATCTTCGGCTCAAACCAACACCCAGCCGGGCTTGATGTCTTCATCGAGAGCGGTGGCGGGGATTTTGTGCGCCAATTTTCTTTCGGCCAGAATGCCAATCATCGCGGCATTGTCGGTGCAAAGGGATTTTTCCGCGAGGTGAAGCGTGAAGCCGTTTTTTTTGCACGCCAGCGCGAGTTGCTGCCGCAAGGCGCGGTTGCAGGAAACGCCGCCGGACATGGTGACGCATCGGACGCCGTTCCGCTTGGCCGCGCGGATGGTTTTGGCGACGAGCACTTCGACGATGGCAGCCTGAATGCTGGCGCAGAGGTCGCGGATTTTTTGCGGATCATCCAGCAATGCCGGATTGTCCCTCAAAAAATAGCGGACGGAAGTTTTCAGCCCGCTGAAACTGAAATCGTCGCTGGCGTCGTGGAGCAACGGGCGCGGGAAGTCGAACGCCTTGGGATTTCCCGACCCGGACAGCCGGTCAATTTCCGGCCCGGCGGGATAGGCGAGTCCCATCAGCTTGCCGGTTTTGTCGAAACATTCGCCGGCGGCGTCGTCCACCGTCGAGCCGAGCACGCGGTGTTTCAATTCCGATTTGACCAGAACCAGCATCGTATGCCCGCCGCTGACAATGAGCGAGACGTTCGGCTGAAAATTTGAAAAGCCGGAACGCCGGGCACCGTCCCGGCCAGTTTCATCCGCCTCATCCTTCGAGCCGAGGCGGTGCTCGGCGCTCCGAATCCACGGCGAATACAAATGCGCCTCGTGATGGTTGATGCCGATGAACGGCTTGCGCAAGGCGAACGCAACGGCTTGCGCGGCCTTGAGTCCGACCAGCAACGCGGTCGGCAAACCCGGCCCCTGCGTGGCGGCAATGGCGTCCAGTTTCAATTCGGTAGGGACGCGCTGCGGCGCGTCCGGGCTGACCGGCAGGTCAGCCCTGCCAATTCCGACCGCGTCCAATGCGGATTGCACGACGGGAATCAGGTTCTTCAAATGCTCGCGCGCGGCGAGTTCGGGCACCACGCCGCCATATTCGGCGTGCAACGCAATCTGCGACGAAACGGCGTTGGACAGAATCTTCCCGTCGCGCACGACGGCGGCGCTGGTTTCGTCGCAGGAAGTTTCAATGGCGAGAACGGTCATGAGTGTTGGAGTTCAAGCTTTGGCTTGTTCAATTTGATGCAAATGCCGGAGCAAGCTGAAGCTTGAACTCCAACAAAATCATTTTGCGGCGACTTTTTCAAGTTTCGGCAATTCACCGTAAAGCAAAATGCCCTTGAGCAAATCGTCGGCGCGTTCAAGCTGAACGTCCCGAATTTGCGCGATGCGGACGCGATTGGTCGTGTCCAGCACCCCAAGTCCGGCGGGCGAGCGCGTGAGCAGGAGCGCAGCCTCCTGTTCCTCGGTCATCGGGACATCAATGTCCGGCTCGATGCCGCGCGTCTCAATGACTTTGTGGCTGGGCGTGTAATATTTGGCGACGGTCAGCTTGAGCGCGGAGCCGTTGTCAAACGGGAAAATGCTTTCCACCAAACCCTTGCCAAAGGTCCTCTCGCCCAAAATCACCGCGCGGTGCAAATCCTGCAAACAGCCGATGACGATTTCCGACGCGCTGGCGCTGCCGAAGTTGGCGAGGATGACCATCGGTTCGCCTTTCAATTCATCGCCATGCCCCCCGGCGCGCCGGACGGAATTCTGCGCCGTGTCGCGGCCCTCCGTGGAAACCACCATCTGGCCGCGCGGCAGGAATTTCTGGCAGACTTCCACCGCCTGGTCGAGCAGGCCGCCGGGATTCCAGCGCAAATCCAGAATCAGCGCCTTCATGCCCTGTGATTTGAGCCTGTCGAGCGCGGCTTCAAGTTCATCGCCGGTCTTGTCGCCGAATTCCGTGATGCGGACGTAGCCGATGCCGTCCGCGCCGAGCGGAAATTCCTTTTTGCCGTTGATGTCCTCGACCATTTTTTTCTGGATGATGGCGCGCGTCATCGTGAATTTTTTTTCCATGCCGGCCGCGGGGCGCTGGATGGTCACCGTTACCGGCGTGCCCGGTTCGCCGCGAAGCTGCTTCACGACATCGCCCAGCGGCAGCCGTTCCACGCTCCTGCCGTCCACCCTCACGATGCGGTCGCCGGTCAAAATACCCGCGTTAAATCCCGGCGTGTCCTCCATCGGCGCGATGACGGTGACGTATCCGTCCCTCATCGAAACCACGAGGCCGAGTCCGCCGAACTGCCCCTCCGTGTCGTCCTGCAACTGCTGGTAATCCTGCGCGTCGAGGAATTCGCTGTGCGGGTCGAGCGAGCCGACCATGCCCTTTATGGCCGAGTAAGTCAGGTTGCGATAAGTCAGGTTCGTGCCGTCCACGTATTCCGCGCGGACCCTTTGCAGCACGTTGGCGAACAACTCCAGATTCGCGTCCATCGAATCCTTGTGCTCCGCCGCGCGCGCCGAGTTCAAATAAATCGCCGCGCCGAGAATCAGGTTTAATCCGAGCGCCGCCCCCACCACGCCAAAAATCAAGCTTCGTTTCATAACCCGGGAATCCTAACGCAAAGGCGCGAAGAACGCAAAGGCGCAAGGAATTCAAGTAGTGTTCTGATTTGAAATCAGGAATCAGAAGCAGATGGTAAATTGCCCGCTCGGACCATTATAGGAGAAATAGGCATTCGCAAGCAAATCCCTGCCGATTAACAGAACAAGATTTTGAATTGCAAGTGCCGCTCCCGCCGCTCTTGGACAATTGACGGTCATTGGAACACCGCCCAAAATGTCAAAACTGATTGGATAGACGCTTGTATCAACAGATTCGTGCGTCGCAGAAGCCATTTTTATCACATTCACGATTGGCAGCCCCAATTTTTGAGCCACCGCATTGTCAATGCAGGTTGAACTTGCGCCCGTATCGATAAGCCCAAATCCAGCGATCGGCGGTGGAACTGGTTTGGATTCTCGGACAAGCAACTCGGCGATTTCTGGCGGAGGTTTAATTGCGACAGAAACAACTGGGCCGCGCATCGCAATCAATTGGCGCGGGTCAATTTGAACAGGTTGGCCGTTTGGCGCAAGTGCTTGTCCACTATACTGGATGTGCAAAATTGGCATTTAATAAGCCGAACATGAGTGCTGGAATGCGAAGTGTTTCTTCCTGCTCATTAACGTTCCGCACCAAAAACGATTCGGAACCATAACGCTTAAGCCCTTCAGAAACAGCATTTTCAGCACTGTCAAAAACGCCAATCAGTTTAGCGTCTTTAATTAAAACAAATTTGCCCAAATATGCCTTTGCCCATTCGGCTTGATTTGCCTTAAAAAACTCTCGTTCTGTTTGTAATGGACTCATAATAAATTACGCAGCAAATCACTTGCCATAGCTAGGATACTACCAATAAACACCGAGTCAATGGCATAGTTTCTCTGATTTTCAAGGAGTGTTTTTAGTTTTTTGAAGCCCTTCACGATTTGCACTTGGACGGCAGATTTTGCCGAATTGACCGGCGGAATCTTCAGAACGGCAACGAATCGTGTGCGTTCATTGTTCGTTCCATTCGCGTCTTTGCGTTAAATTTTTTGCAGCAGCATTTCAATCAGCGGCAAATCGCCCGACACGGTGACCTTGGGATTGGGCGCCACGCTTGAGACGAGCCGGACCGGCTGGCCGATCAACTCGCACGCCGCCGTGTCGTCCGTGAAAATCATGTGTTTTTGCCGGGCCGCGGAAATCGCGTGGCGGATGACCTCGACGCGAAACGTCTGCGGCGTCTGCACCGCCCACAATTTTGAACGATCCAGCGTCCGCTCAATCAATTTTCCATCCGGGGATTCCTTGATGGTGTCAGTCACCGGCTGCGCCGCGACCGCCGCGCCGGATTCCTTCGCGTGTTTGACGGTCGCCGCGATCAATTCCCCGCTCACGCAGGGC
>JBEKRA010000267.1:0-3928 GCA_049519195.1 Verrucomicrobiota bacterium | reverse complement strand
CGAACTTTTGCTCCATCCGACGCTACAATTGAAACCAGCCAAAGTCGCCTTCCTCGCCAGCTATCCGACTGGCAAAGGCAACCGCTTCACGAAAAAGACAATGGACGTTGAGGCTGATATTGTGTTGCAGAAGTATTTTCAGGAGAATGAGCCGCGCGTGGATTCATGGTTCAACGTGATTTCACCGGCCAAGAGTAGCATCGAGTTGCTGCAAAAAGAACTTTTGACATTGCACAAAAAAGATTGGAAAAAGATATACAGTTTATGAGTGCTGGACGAACAATCATCTCGCAAAGTCAGGAATGGGGGACACCCCACAAATACGTCACTGCCGTCAAAAAGGTTTTCGGCGGCATGATCGAACTCGACCCCTGCTCGAACGAGCATTCCATCGTGGACGCGGAAGTTGAATATCATCTGCCGATGCACGACGGCCTCAAGGAGTCATGGAATTACCGGACGATATTTGTAAATCCCCCCTACGGAATTGATCAGGAACGCGGCACGTCAATCAAACACTGGCTGTATCGTTGCGCGGCGGCGAATCGCAATCACGATTCCGAAGTCCTCGCGCTCGTTCCTGTGGCGACCAACACCGGACATTGGAAAAATTATGTTTTCGGTCGGGCGACCAGCGTTTGTTTTTTATACGACACGCGTCTGAAATTTCTGGTGGATGGCCGTGACGAAGGCAAAGGCGCGCCGATGTCCTGCGCGATGATTTATTGGGGGAAAAGTTACGACCGTTTCCATGATGTTTTTATCCGCTACGGCGCAGTGATTGATTTGCGCCCGTTATACGAAAAGCAGATCGGAGAATATAATCGCATCGTTGAACCGATTCTCCTTTCGGAATTCTAAACAGCCACCATGAAACTCCGATACGGCGCTGCGATTGTTATTTCGGCGGGAATCACTCCGGCTGAAAATCCTTGAAAAACGGGCGTTTTTGAGAATTTCCCGACCGGCAGAGGCGATAAACCAACCGGCAGTGGCCATAAACCGACCGAAGATGGTCAAAAGTCAACAGCACGAAGCCATCTGGCGACCGGCAGATGTCATCCGGCGACCGCACATGGCCATAAGTCAACAGCACATTGTCATCCGGCAACCGGCAGATGCAATAAGTTGACCGACAGAAGGCATTTTCCAACCGGCAGAACGAATCCGGCAACCGGCAGATGCGATTTTCCAACCGGAAGATTGAATCCGGCGATTGGCAGAGACGGTTCGAGAACCGAAGATTGGGACAGACGGACATTCAATCGCCGACGAGTGATCGCGCGCGCGTGAGATTTTTCCTCACGCATGGCTTGACCTTTGGCGGCAAATCTCCATCATACGCATCCCGGCCTTTCCGCCTTTCCCGTTCGCGCTCCGTTGGCGCGGTGGTATTTTAAGCGTGTGAGCGGGCCGGTCATTTACAATATGCAGCACATTCGAAACATCGCGATCATCGCGCACGTTGACCACGGCAAGACCACGCTGGTGGACTGCCTGCTCAAGCAATCCGGCACCTTCCGCGCCAACCAGCACGAGTCGCAGGAGGAGCGCCTGATGGATTCCATGGATTTGGAAAAGGAAAAGGGCATCACCATCCGCGCCAAGAACGCCGCGTTCAAATACAAGGATTACCACATCAACATCGTGGACACGCCCGGCCACGCGGATTTCGGCGGCGAGGTGGAGCGCATCATGAACATGATTGACGGCGTGCTGCTGGTGGTGGACGCCGCCGACGGTCCGCAGGCGCAGACGCGCTTCGTTTTGCGCAAGGCGCTGGAGGCGGGCGCCAAGCCGATTGTGGTCATCAACAAGATTGACCGCGAGAACGCGAATCCCAAGAAAGTTCTCGACGAGGTGTTTGAATTGTTCGTGTCGCTCAACGCGACGGACGAGCAGCTCGATTTTCCGTTCATCTTTTGCTCGGCCAAAGGCGGCTACGCGAAGCTCGATTTGAACCATGTCAGCGGCACGATGGAGCCGTTGTTTGACGCAATCGTGAAACACATTCCGCCGCCCCACGCGAAGGCGGGTGTCGGCTTCCAACTGCTCGTGGCGAATCTGGATTACAGCGATTATCTCGGACGAATCGCGTTCGGGAAAATTTACGAGGGCAAGGTGAAGCTTGGTGACCCGGCGATTTGCCGCCACGGGCACGGGAAAATTTCCAAGGGCAAGATCACGGCGGTTTTTCAATTCGAGGGCATGAAGCGCATCGAGGTCCAGGAGGCGCACGCCGGCGACATCGTCGGCCTCACCGGATTTGAGGAGGTCTTCATCGGCGAGACGATTTGCGATTCCGAGGCGCGCGCGGCGCTGCCCTACATCCCGATTGACCCGCCGACCATCCAGATGGAATTTGCCGTGAACGACGGCCCGCTTGCCGGCAAGGACGGCAAGCTGGTCACCGCGCGCCATATCTGGGACCGGCTCGTGAAGGAAATCCGCACGAATGTCGCCCTGCGCATCGCGCAGACGAGCGACCCGAAAATCTTTGCCGTCAGCGGCCGCGGCGAGATGCAGATTGCCATTCTCGTGGAACAGATGCGCCGTGAAGGCCACGAAGTTTTGGTGTCGCGCCCGGAAGTGCTTTGGAAAAAAGACGCCGCCGGCAACGCGCTGGAGCCGATTGAGAAATTGTTTCTGGAAATTCCGCAGGAAAACATGGGCAGCGTGATGGAAAATCTGGCCTTCCGCAAAGCCGAAATCGTGACCATGAATCATCACGGCAACCAGGTGACCATCGAGGCGCTGATTCCGATGCGGGGGCTGATTGGTTTTGAAACCGACCTCGTCAACATGACCAAGGGCATGGGCGTGATGAGCCATTTGTTCCATGAATACGGCCCCGACCGTGGCGAAATCGCCGCGCGCAAGAACGGGTCGCTGGTGAGCATGGAGGACGGCGAGGCGATGGCTTACGCGCTGAACATGGTGCAGGAGCGCGGGCGATTGATGGTCGAGCCGGGCGACATGATTTACAAGGGCATGATTGTCGGCGAAAACGCGCGCGAGAACGACATACCGGTGAACCCGTGCAAGGCGAAACGGCTGACGAACATGAGGTCACAGGGCGACGGCAAGGGCATCCAGCTTTCGCCGCCGTTGAGACTCTCGCTCGAACGCGCGCTGGAATACATTGACGTGGACGAATACGTGGAGGCGACGCCGAAAAATCTCCGGTTGCGGAAAAAAATCCTCAATGAAACCGCGCGCAAACGTTCCGAACAATCGCGCGTGATGAAGTTTGTTGAGAATTGAAGCACCAGGATTTTGGCCGCGCCAGTTTTCCGGCGCAAACATCTGACGGGCGCGGCGACTCACCCGATTCGACCGGCAAAATCCACATTCACCGTGGGCAATGGGCTTGGCGTCGCGATTTTGACTTCCATGGCAATTTGTTCCTGCCTGTGAAATTCGGCCCACCAGGCGGCGCGGGCTTCCGGCGTAAAATCGGCAGCTTTCGGACTGGCGAGGAAGATGTCGCGAAGTTCAAGCGCAGTTTGCGGGCGCTTTTCCGGGTCGCGTTCGAGACAGCGCAGGATGGCCCTTTCGAGTTGCGGGCTGATTGTGTTTTTCGTGCGCCAGCTTGGCGGCGCCGGGGAGTCGGCGAGCTGTTTCTTCTGCAATTCCGAAACGTCTTCGTCTTCAAACACCGGTTTGCCGGTCAGCAAGAAATATCCGATTGCGCCGACGGCGTAGAGGTCGCTGCGCGGGTCGTTGGCGGCGGAATTTTTGATCGCTTCGGGCGGCATGAATGAAGGGGTGCCGGCAAATTCGTGCTCTTCGTTGCGGGTGTCGGAACGGTTGCGGTATTCCCGCACCAGGCCGAAATCGAGCACCTTCACCCAGTCCAGCACGCCCCCGCGGTCGCAGAGGAAAATGTTGGATGGCTTGATGTCGCGATGCACCAGCCCTCGCGCAT
>JBEKRA010000266.1:0-3934 GCA_049519195.1 Verrucomicrobiota bacterium | reverse complement strand
CGCCGGATTTTTCGGATTCGTTCGAAGCTGATAAAGGTCCGCCGGCGAAAGATAAACGGCCAGTTTGATGCCGTGCGCCCGCGCGGCATTGGCCACCTCGCGCACCTCATCGCCCTTGCCGTCGCGCCACGGACTCGCCGCGACCGAGTGTGGCGTGTAGCGCGTGGGCCAATAGCAAAATCCGTCGTGGTGTTTGCAGACGAGCACGATCATTTTGCCGCCGAAATTCTGCATCGCGTCGAGCCATTGGTTGGCGTCGAGTTCGGTGGGATTGAAAATCGAAGGGTCTTCGCGCCCGCTGCCCCACTCGACTTCATTGAACGTGTTCACGCCGAAGTGGAGAAAGAACGTCCGCTCCAGCCGCATCCAGTCCGTCTGATTTGCGCGCGGCAGAACCTTCGCCGCTTTTTCGGCGATGACGGCGTCAGAATCATCGTTGGAAATCACCTGCATCGTGGAATAGGGAATTGGAGCTGGCGCGGCGGCATTGGTGTCCGCGAGCGTTTGCCCGCAAGCCAGCGCGAAGAGCATAAAAAAACTTGTTGTTAACGTTTTGGTGAGCGTGGCGTTTTGTGCAAATGACATTTTCACAGGTTGAAATAACATTTTCATAGCTATTGGTTGAGCGCATTAAACATCAACCGTTTTGCGGTGACGAGTTGAAATTTACTGGAAGCGCCGCTCACGAACGAATCCATGAGTCCGGGCAGCGCCAGCAGCACGATTTCGCCTTTGCCACACTGGACGACAGCCGCGGCGACGCCAATGTTTGGGTCGTGATTCTTGCCGTAACCGATGACGGACTCGACGCCGGAGCCGGAAAGCTTCAGGCCGTTGCCGCTGGTAATCTGATACGGCCAGTCCAGCACACAGTCCGATGGCAGACCGGCGAGCAGATCATGCTTGCGCCCGAAAAACCAGAATCCCATCCACGACGGTCCTGACGAGCCAATGGGTCCGGAATACGTGACCAGCCCTTGCGCGGCCAGAAAGGCGGCAACTTGTTCAGCATCGCTGCCCCCGCTGGTGAGCAGGACGACGCGCGTGCCATCGCGTCGCGCCCGTTCGATGGCGGCACCAAGGTCCGGCTTCCAATAGTCATCACCTTGTTGGGCAATCGGCGTCCACACGTTGCCGGCCGGATCGGTGTAACGCTCGTCCCGGAAGGCCGCTCGCACCACCTTGCCGGACGAATCCCGCAACTCCACGGCGGCGAACGTCGCGTTGTCGGATTTGACGCGCGGCACGGAAAGACGAATTGTTCCCTCCGGCGCATCCACCACGAACGTTTCAATCAACGCGCGATCTTTTCCGCCTGCCTTGACGAAGAGGTCGAAATCTTTGGCGACGGTCGTGCCGTTGATCGCGATGTCGAAGATCCGCTGGCCGGGCACGCCGGAGTAGCCGTCGTCCAGGTAGAGCTTGACGGAAATTTTGCCGGGTGCCAAGCCGCGCCAGGTATGGATTGGTCCGGCCTGGCCCCACATCTGGTGCTTGTAAAGTTCCTGGTCATCCGTGTTGGCAACGGCCGTGTCGGTAAAGCTTGTTTGCCAGCCATCCAAGCCGCCGCCGCCGGTCGCGAAGAGAATCGTCGGCACTTGTCCGAGGTTGGTCGAAAGGGCCACGGTATCGGCGTTGAATTGGCGTTTAACTGCGGTGATCAGATCATCAGATCCGCCGTAGCAGGCGATGTCGCCTTTCAACGCCGCCGGCTGCGGGTCAATCACGAGCAACGGCTCGTCGCGCTCAAGCACGGGCGGGCCGCCGGCCTTGGGGCTTAACGCGGCGTGAATCGTGACGAGACCGGGCTGGTCAACCTTGAACTGGATGTCCTGTTTGAGCAGTTGTCCGAAGGTTTCTCCGCCGATCAGTTCCACCGGATATTCGGCGTGAAACAGTGGCTCGCGACTGGCCATGGAGGCGGTCACCGTCAGCCGCCATGAACCAGTCAGATTCGTCTCGTTGATCTGATGCACATCCACCACGGCGGTATCGCCCTTGGCGATCACATAATGGCGCGGCCTGATGACGAGAACTTCCGGTTGCGCGGCCTGATGGATTAGCGTGGAGTCCGCCTTGAGCTGGCGCAACGAGTCCACCAACCCGCTGTGGTTGTCAATCGTGGTGGATTCCCAGCCGGAGAGGACGATGTAATCTACGTTGTCGCACATCCTGGCGTTTTCCAGCAGATGTGCCGCGGAGAAGTAATGTTTCGCTCCGGCCTGTTGAAAGAGCGTTTCGGCAGTTGGAAACGCCGAACGGAATTTGTGGTCGCCCAGGAATTTTTCGTAAGCCGCGAGAATCGTCTCGTGGGCGGCCAAATCGTAACCGGTTTGGTGGTTTGTCTTATACCAGTTGGCAATCGCCGCATGATCGTCCGGCGAGGCGCCGGTGGCCATTTCGCCCCACGCGACAATTTCCTTTTTGTTGTCGGTGCGATATTTGAAATCGCCGGGCGATTTATACATCGCATCGGTCCACACGCCGGGGGAATCCATCGCGGTGTGCTTGTCCCACCAGCCGGAGCAGCCGGTTCCGTCATCTTTCATCCAGGCGTCACTGTAAGGGAGACACCACACCTGCTTCTCGATGTTCTCGCCGGATTTGAGAAGAACCATGCGCGAAGGATCAGCCTCGTGCATTTTCTCAAGCGCGTAGCGCATCCGGAGATTGTTCACTTCAGGGCTGGTTTCGTTCTGGAGGGTCCAGAGACTGACGCAAGGGTGGGACCGGAAGGCGCGAATCATGGCCAGTTCCTTGTCAAGCTGGTAGCGGTTGAGGAAATCCAGTTCCACTGTCTTGCCGTCGTAATTGACCTGAATGCCGGTCTGGGGCGGCTCCTGTTTCGCGGACTCGAAAGTCAGCACGCCGCTGCCCGCTTCGCAGTAACGCAGGAACCCGACGCGGTCAAAGGCATCGAGCACGACGGCCTTGGGCATGTGACGGTGGTTTTGAAGAGAGTCGAGACCAAGGGCTTTCATCGCCGCAATCTCGCGTCCTGCCGCGGCCTCGTCGGGAAAAATTCCGTTCGGCGCCCAGAAGCCCCACGAAATCGAGGAGCGCGGCACGATCCGACGTCCGTTCAAATAGAGCTTCGCGTCGGTTCCAAGGCCTTTGACGTCCATCCAGCGGAAGCCAAAGCTCGTGCTGCGATCGGAATGCGCGACGTCCGGCAGCGTTGCGGAGGCTTGGTAAAGATTCGGCTGCTCGATGTCCCAGAGCTGCGCGTTGGTGACAGCCGCATCAATTGAAGCGGTGATGGTTTCGCCGGGCGGAACGTGAATGTTTTTGCTTTCCTTGAAAACTACGTTGCCATTCTGCGCGATGGAAAAGACGACTGGCCCGTCGTATGCCTGCCCAGTGGATGCGATTTCGGCCTGCACCTGAACCGTGCGGGGATCGGGCTTGTTGAAAACCGCCAGATCGTTCACGCTGACCGGCGCGCGCACCAGCATCTCCATGCCCCCGGCCAGCCCGCCGAAGGCATGAGTTGCCGGCAGCGTGTATTTGCCCCAGGTCATCGTCAGGAAGTCCATCCAATCCAGCCGGCCTCCAGGATTCGTGATGCGCACGGCCAGCAGGTTCGTTCCGCCGGGGTTGATCGCATCCGTGGCATCCGCGGTGAACGGCGCTTCGGAGATGATGTTGTAGCCTGCCAGCTTGCCGTTGACATAAACCTCGCAGCGCAAGCGACCGGCGGGAAAATAGAAAACGAGCCGTTCGCCAGGCCGCAGCGCAGGCGGCGTGAATGGCCGATACCACCACGACACACCCTGATAATATCCGTCAGCTTCGACGATGGCCGATGGCTTGGTCGAACCCGCCGTGCGCGCCGGTGCTTTGTTGAAGTAGTATTGTTCAACGGTCGCTGGCAACGACACGCCAATGCCGGCCTGCTCGTTGAGCGCCGTCCATCCCCCGGTCGGCGGATTCA
>JBEKRA010000265.1:0-3941 GCA_049519195.1 Verrucomicrobiota bacterium | reverse complement strand
CACGGCGGCTTGATGCGATTTTTCCAGCCGCAACAGCGTCAGCGGCACGCCGATATCGTTGTTGAAACTCGCATCGCTCCACAACGTCGCCAGCTTTTGCTTGAGAACTGACGCAATCAATTCCTTAACCGTCGTCTTGCCGTTCGAGCCGGCGACACAAATTGCCGGCAGATCAAATTGCCGGCGATATTCCGCTGCCAATTTGCCAAGCGCGATACGCGTATTGCCAACGACCAGCATATCACACTTTGCAAAGTGTGATTTGCCTTCCCCTCGTTCGACAACGACCGCCGTCACGCCTTTCTCAGCGACATCGGCAAAAAAATCATGGCCGTCGAAATGTTCGCCCTTGATGGCAAAGAACAAATCGCCCGCCTGCGCCTTGCGCGAATCGGTGCAGACATTTTTGGCCACGGCTTCCGCCGCGCCGCACCGGAGTTCAGCGTCGCAGGCTTCGGCGACAAATTTCAAAGAGCGAGCTTCCACGTTTATTTCAATGGGTATTTCCCGTGTTAGCCACGAGCTGCGCCTGCGAATCCGGCGGAATGTTCAAATAGCTTGCGCAGCGATCGGCAACTTCCTTGAAAACCGGCCCGCAGAGCGCGCCGCCAAACGCGTGGCCGCCTTCCTTCGGCGCGTCCATCACGATGGAAATGCAGATTTGCGGGTCGTTCGCCGGAAAAAATCCGATGAAAGTGATGACAAATTTTTCGTTTGAGTAAGTGCCATTGACAACTTTTTGCGCCGTGCCGGTCTTGCCGGCGACAACGTAATTGGCCATTCTCGCCAGCGGCGCGGTGCCGTCGTCGGACACGACGGTTTTAAGCGCTTCAACCATCTCCTTCGCGGTTCCCTCGGTGATGACGCGGCGGACGGTCTGCGGTTCGTATTGCTGCACGACTTTCCCGTCGCGGTCCTGCAACCGTTTCACGAGCATCGGGCGCATCAACACGCCATTGTTGGCAATTGCTCCGACGGCCATGGCCATTTGCAGCCGCGTCACGGCCACGCCCTGTCCCATCGGGATTTGCGCGATGGAGTATTTGCCCCATTGGTCAGGCGGACGCACAAAATTTTGCGCGCTGGATTCATCCGGCAGTGTGATGCCCGTCTGCGCCCCGAACCCGAACCGGGTCATGTAATCGTAAAGTCTCGGCGCTTGAAGTTTGATTCCAATTTTTGACGCCCCGATGTTCGAGGATTTTTCCAAAACCTGCTGCACGGTGAGGTTGCCAAAATGGTCATGCTCCGCGTCGTGCAACGTGATTCCGCCGTAATGAAAAACCCCATTCTCACAAAAAAACACATCGTTCAATGTCACGACGTGCTCGTTCAGCGCGCCGGAAATCACAATGGTCTTGAACGTTGAGCCAGGTTCCATCACGTCGCTGATGACACGGTTGCGGAGCGCTTCGGGTGGGGCAGCGCCGGGTTTGTTCGGATCGAAATCCGGCAGCGACGCCATCGCCAAAATCTCGCCCGTGCGCGGGCGCGTGATGATGCCGGTGATGCTGACCGGCTCGTGGTCCTTCATCGCCTCCGCCAGCTCGGATTCCAGGATGTGCTGGATCGCCGCGTCAATCGTCAGCACGACATTCAGGCCGTCGCGCGGCTGCACGTCCTCGTCACGCAACGCGACAAGTTCGTGCTGCTGCCGGTCGGTTTCCGTCACGCGCCAGCCGGCGACGCCGCCCAGGGCGGAATTCAGCGCCATCTCAATGCCATCGCGCCCGGTAATCTGCGAAATCGGACGACCGTCAAGCTTGAATTCGTCCACGCCCGAAAATCCCAGCACCTGCGCCGCCAGCGAACCGTTTGGATACACGCGCATCTGGTCCGGGTCGGCGAAAATGGCGCTTTGGCGCAGATTGTTGAGAAATTGCCGGTTGGTCTTCGCGAGTTTCGTTTCATCCATGCCGAAGGAAAGCTGGCTCATGGCCAGTTTGATTTTTTGCCAGGTTTCATCCGGGACGTTTTTTTGGAGCCGGACGTAATGAAGATTGTTCGTGACCGTTTCACCCTTTTCATTTTTTGAAACGCGCGTGAACAGTTTTGGATAAAGCTCGGCTTCGCTCATTTGCAGCAACGGCGCGAGCGCGTGCGCCACGACCGCCTGCTGGTTGCCGATGAGCGACGGATCAGCGCAGACCGTTTTCACGGGAACACTCGTGGCAAGCAGATTGCCGTGAATGTCGAGGATGTCGCCGCGCCGGGGCGCCCGCCGGAATTCGCGCTGCGTGTTGTCCTGCGCCAGCTTCGCCAGCTCGTCATGGCGCAACACCTGCAAATCCACCAGCCGGTAGCCGAGGCCGGCGAAGGCCGCGCAGACAATCAGCGTCAGCGCCAGCACCCGTCGAAATTGCAGTCGTTTTGTCATTTCAAAAGCGGCCGACCGCCCGTGGCGATCGGTTCCTCACAACCAACGGCGTCACGAGCGGCGGCCAAAAACGGTTTTTTATTGCGTCAGCGGCGCGCCAGCCTGCCGCGCGGCCAACTGGCGTGCCGAAGTATTGTTCTCCCGCGGCGCGGCTGAAGGCTCCGGCAGCCGCCAGACCTGCATGGGTTGCGCCGGGGCCAGGCCCAGCTTCAACTCGCGCGCCCGCTGGTCGAGCATCGGCGGCGAATGCAAATCCGCAAGCTTCAGCCTCAACTTTTCGTTGCCGTCCGCCATCTGTTTCAGACGCAGTTCGCTCTGTCGAATCTGCTGGCTCAACCCGTAAATCTCGTTTTTCTGCCAGACGTAGCCAATCGCCGAGCCGGCAATCAGCAGGCAAAAAAAGGCCGCCTTGAGCGCCGGACCAAACCGGATCGCCGCCGACTGTTTTTTTCGATTGCCTGCCATCTTATGTTCCTTCTCGTCCTCTGCCTCGTCCGCATCCTCGATTCATCGTTTTCGATTACGAGGACGAGAACGACGACGAGAACGATTTTCAAATCTTTTCCAGCACCCGCAATTGCGCGCTGCGGCTGCGCGGATTTTCCTTCAATTCCGTTTCGCCGGGCGCGGTTGCCTTGCGCGCCAGCCATTTCAATTCCGGCGCGCGCGGCTGCCGCAACTCCGGCACGTCCACTTCGCCGCTGAACGTGTAATCACGCGTCCGCTCGCGCCCAAATTCCTTCACCGCGCGGTCTTCGAGCGAATGAAACGTGATGACCGCCAGCCGCCCGCCGGGCTTCAGGATTTTCACCGCCGCTTCCAGCCCGCGTTTCAGGGAGCCGATTTCATCGTTCACCGCAATCCGAAGCGCCTGAAAAATTTTTGTCGCCGGATGTGTTTTTCTTCCGGCTCGCGGCGAAATCCGTTCAATCAATTCCGCCAGTTGCCGCGTCGTCTCAAATTTCGTCTGCCCGCGGTCGTGAACGATTGCCCTTGCAAACCGCCGCGACTCGCGTTCGCCGCCGTATTCCCAAAAAATCTTCGCCAGTTCTTCGGCGCTGGCGCCGTTCACCAAATCCGCCGCCGTCAGCGCCTGCCGGTCGTCCATCCGCATGTCCAGCGGGCCGTCCTGCTGGAAACTGAACCCGCGCTCCGGCGAATCCAGTTGCGGCGAACTCACGCCCAAATCCAAAATCACGCCGTCGCAACTTGCCGCTGGAATCCAGCCGGCCATTTCCGAAAAATTTCCTCGGCGAATTTCAAATCGTCCGGCGAATTTTTCCGCCAGCCGTTTTTTTGCCGCCTCAACCGCGGCGCCATCGCGATCGCACCCAGACAGCCATCCAGTCGGCGAACTCGCGTCCAGGATGCCCGCCGCGTGACCAGCCCCACCGACCGTGCCGTCGGCGTAACGCCCGCCCGGCCGCGGCTTCAGCGCCGCCAGCGCCTCCGCCACCATCACCGGCCTGTGAGCGAAATCTGGCACTGCGCATTTTTCCTTTGATTAAAGCGCGGTTGCCCTCAAAAGACGCTCGCCCAAAATTTCCCAGGATTTTTTCGCCGG
>JBEKRA010000264.1:0-3952 GCA_049519195.1 Verrucomicrobiota bacterium | reverse complement strand
CCGAAGGAAGTTGGCAGCGGGGTCTTGCACGACGAGGCAATTACCTTGTCGCGTCTGATTGACCTGCTTAACGAGCGTTTTGGCACCGACTTCAACCAGGCTGATCAATTATTTTTCGACCAAATCACTCAAATTGCCATTGATAACGAACGCCTCCAGCAAGCTGCGAGAGTGAACCCCGAGGACAAATTTTCGCTCGTTTTCGGCAACCTCCTTGAAAACCTGATGCTGGAGCGCATGGATCAAAACGAGGCCATTGTCGCCCGCTTTATGAACGACCAAGAATTTCAACGAGCCGTTGCCGCGCGTCTTGCAGCGGATGCTTACAAACGCTTGGCCCGGGAAGAACCCAGCCCGGCAAAAGTTCCAGTCAAATACTGAAGCACGGCAAGGAGCCGCGTCCTTCGGGTTAGCGCGTATCCTTTGGGGAGGAAGGGAAAGCAGCGCGGCCAACCAAAATTCTCCAAAAAAAAGGTTGCACCGGAGCGTTCAATTGTTACACTCTGCGTCCGCTTTCAAGAATTGAAGCGACCAATGTAATTAAACCATTAACAGACAATTGTTCTTTGTATGGCTGCACAACGCATCAGAATCCGTCTCAAGGCTTATGACCACCGGGTCATAGACCAATCGGCGCGCGAAATTGCCGACACCGTCAAACGCACCGGCGCGCGCGTCGCCGGCCCCATCCCGCTGCCGACCCGCATCGAGCGGTTCACCGTGCAACGCTCGCCGCACGCGGACAAGAAGTCGCAGGAAACTTTCGAGCAACGCACCCACAAGCGGCTGATTGACATTCTCGATCCGACCGCCAAGACCGTGGACGAATTGAAGAAGCTCAATTTGCCCGCCGGCGTGGACATCACCATCAAGATTTGATTCAAGGAGAACACCATGCCACTCGGACTTTTAGGAAAAAAACTCGGCAGCGCGCGCGTTTATAACGCGAGCGGCGCTTTGATTCCCGTCACCGTCGTGCTCGCCGGCCCCAACCGCGTGCTGCAGGTGAAAACGCAGGCGGGCAGGGACGGCTACAATGCCGTGCAACTCGGCTTTGGCAGCCAGAAGCCGCAGCGCATCGCGAAGCCCGCGCTCGGACACCTCGTCAAACACGGCGTGCTCGACAAGGCGGCGGCGGACAAGGCGCGCGACAAGGGCGACAAAACCGCGCTGGTGGGCGTGATGAAGATCAAGGAATTTCGCAATTTCTCGAAGGACGTCAAACCCGGCGACCTCGTCGGCCCGACGCTGTTCGCGCCCGGCGATTTCGTGGACGCGATTGGCGTCACCAAAGGCCGCGGCTTTGAAGGCGTGATGAAGCGTCACCATTTCGGCGGCGGTCCTTCCACGCACGGTCACAAGGGCTGGCACCGGCGCGGCGGCGCGATTGGCGAGCGCCTGTTCCCCGGCACGGTGCTGCGCGGATTCAAGATGCCCGGCCACATGGGCCAGGTGAGGCGCACCACGCAAAATCTCGAAGTCATCCAGGTGCGCGAGGCGGACAATTTGCTGCTCATCAAGGGCGCGATCCCCGGATCGGAAGGCGATTACGTCGTCATCCGTGAATCCAAGAAACGTCCGAAGGGCTGGAAGCCGCCGGTGAGCCTCGCGCCGATGAAGCGCAAGGGCGCCGCCGAGAAGAAACCGGCTGCCGCACCGGCTGCGGAAGTCAAAAAGTAATTAACCGGCCATGAGAATTGTCATTAAAAATATCGCAGGAAAAGACCAGGGCGAACTGGAAGTGAAGTTTCCGCTGGTTCAGGACGGCAAGGGCACGCAAGCCGTGCATGACGCGGTGGTCGCTTACAGGGCGGCGCAGCGCAGCGGCACCGCCTGCACCAAAAACGTCGGCGAAGTGGCCGGCACGAACAAGAAACCGTGGCGGCAGAAAGGCACCGGACGCGCCCGCGCCGGGTCGTTCCGCTCGCCGTTGTGGGCGGGCGGCGGCGTGGTCTTCGGACCCAGGCCGCGTGATTTCGCGAAGAAAATTTCCAAGAAAACGCGCTCGCTCGCGTTGCGCAAGGCGTTGAGCGAACGGCTCAAGGCCGGCGACGTGATTGTCGTGGACGACTTGAAATTGAATTCGGCCAAGACGAAGGAATTCGTCGGTCTGATGTCCACGCTGGAACTGAAGGGCACGACGCTCATAGTTTCCACCGGGGTTGACAAGAACATCACCCTCGCCTCGCGCAACATCCCGACCGTGGCGCTGGCGACGAGCGATTCGTTGAACACCTACGACGTGCTGCGCCCGGACAAGCTGCTCTTTACCAAGAGCGCGTTTGAAAAAGTCTCCGACCGTTTGATTCAGGAATAACATGAACGCTTTTGAAATCATCAAGACCGTCCGCCTGACGGAAAAAGGCACGCGCCAGGGCGAAAAATACAACCAATACACCGTCGTGGCCGACCGTCTCGCGAACAAGACGCAGATCCGCCAGGCCGTGCAGGAGCTGTTCAAGGTCAAGGTCGTCCGCGTCAACACGCTGAACGTCCACGGCAAGGCCCGCCGCCAGCGCACGGCGCAGGCCGGCAAGGCGCCGGACTGGAAGAAGGCCATCGTTACGCTCAAGGAAGGCGACAAGATTGTTTTGACCTAGACGAAATTTGAAAACACGAGCGGCGCGGAAATTCATCCGCGCCGTTTTTTGATTTTGGGTTTGGAGTTCCGCGTTCACGCGGCTTCTCCGAACCGCCTGCGTGTTGACTCACGGCAAAATGTTACCGAAGGCGGGTGCATTTCAAGGGAGAGTTTCATTTCCGGGACAAAGGAAATTCGCCAGATGCTTTCGCCGTAATAATATGACCCCGCCTGCTTGCAACTTGGATACTGAAAGATTATTGTGCCAGTAGACATGGTAAAATCATTGCCAGCAGTGATCTTTTTAGCCGTCGTTGTTTTGACCCGCGGAGGCTCCGTTCTTCCCGCCAATGCAACCAGCCCAGCGTGGTCAGCCGTGGGGATTTCCGAGTTCATGGCCACGAATCGGAACACGGTTCATGACGTGGATGGCGATAGTTCCCCTTGGATTGAAATTTTCAATCCGACGACGAACAGTGTGAATCTCACCGGCTGGGCACTCACGGACGACACCAACAATCTCATGCAATGGCGTTTTCCGAATGTGATAATCCCAGACGCGGCGGATGCCAATGGATCGGATAATTTCATGGTGGTGTTTGCTTCGGGCAAAAATCGAACCAGCAACACCAATGAATTGCACACGAATTTCAGACTGCCGGTCGCGAATGGATTTCTAGCGATGGTGGACCCAAACACGAATATCGTTTCTGTGTTCAATTCTTATCCGGCGCAGCAAACGGACATTTCTTATGGCCGCGATGTGATTAATCCCAACCTCACCGGCTATTTCCCAACGCCCACGCCCGGCGGGGTCAATTCGATTGGCGGCGCGAATTTTTCGCCGGCGGTCGAATTCTCCACAACCGGCGGCACGTTCGTCGCTTCATTCAATTTGGAACTTTCCACCACCACTGGCGCGGTGATTTGCTACACGCTGGATGGCAGTTTGCCGACTTCAGATTCGATGATTTACACCGGCTCAATTCCAATTACCGGTTCAGTGCAGGTGCGCGCGCGCTCATTTACTGACGGATTGATGCCCGGCCCGCTGCACAGCGAAAGCTACATTCAACTTGATTCCAGCGTTCTTGATGTCGCTTCGGATTTGCCGGCGATTGTCATTTACAATTTTAACGCGGGCAGCGTGCCGTTGAATGACACCGTGGGCGCGACCGATCAATTTGTCAATTTGTCGCTCTTCGAGCCGCGGAATGGGATCACTTCGCTGACCAACGCGCCGGCGCTGGCCGCGCGCGCCGGAATTCATGTCCACGGAACGAGCACGACTGTTTCGCCCAAGCAGGCATTTTCCGTGAGTTTTTGGGACGATCTGGACAACGATGAGAATTATTCTCCGCTCGGACTGCC
>JBEKRA010000263.1:0-3952 GCA_049519195.1 Verrucomicrobiota bacterium | reverse complement strand
CAAGCTGGCCGAGCTGGGCTTTGGCGAAGAAGCCAACGGGCACAATGCCATCGCGGCCGGTTTCCAAGGCCAGCGCCAATGGACGGATTACCAGCCCAACGGCGATTTCCTCGAAGCCATCCTCAACACATCGTTCGACTGGAACGGCATCCGCGCGCCGTATATCGTCGCCACGGAAAACGATTCCCTCAACGGCGTGGCCATGTTGCTCGGCTACCTGCTCACGAACACCGCGCAGATTTTCTCCGACGTGCGGACATATTGGAGCCCCGTTGCGGTCAAGCGCGTGACCGGCCATGAGCTTAAAGGCGCGGCGGCTGGCGGCATCATCCACCTCATCAATTCCGGCGCGACCACCCTCGACGGCAGCGGACGCCAGGAGCGCGACGGCAAGCCGGCGATGAAACCGTTCTGGGAAATCACGAAGGACGAGGCGCAGAAATGCCTTGCCGCGACGACGTGGCATCCATCCATCACCGAGTATTTCCCTGGCGGCGGCTGGTCATCGAGGTTTCTGACCAGGGGCGGAATGCCCGTGACAATGAGCCGCATGAACATCGTCAAGGGCCTCGGCCCGGTGCTGCAAATCGCCGAGGGCTGGACCGTGGATTTGCCGGAGAACGTCACCCACACGCTGGATCAGCGCACAAATCCGACGTGGCCGACGACCTGGTTCGCGCCACGGCTGACGGGGCAGGGTGCCTTCCGCGATGTTTATTCGGTGATGGGCAACTGGGGCGCGAACCACGGGGCAATCAGCTACGGCCACGTGGGCGCGGATCTGATTTCGCTCGCGGCAATGCTGCGGATTCCGGTCTATATGCACAACGTCGCGGCGGAGCGCGTGTTTCGTCCGAGCACGTGGGCGGCGTTCGGCACGGCGGACTTGGAAGGCGCGGACTATCGCGCCTGCAAAAACTTTGGACCGCTCTACGCGTGAGCCGGAACTGATTCATCGAGAAACACCAGACGCGCCGGACAACTCCGGCGCGTTTGCCGTTTCGCTCACGCGGGTAACAGATTTGGAATCGCGGATGACGAGGATTCAGTTCACGTAGAGACATTGCGCGGCTCAAGCCGCAACCAAAGTGGCACGGGTGTCTCGCCTGTGCCACTACATTGGGTAGGGCGGCGCTGCTGCGCCGCCGGGGAAGACCGCACTGCAGCGCGTCCCTACCGGAGTTTGGTCATCCGCATGTCGGATGGAATATATCAATTTGAAGTTGTGCGGAGCTGGGCATTGGAAGAAACTCGCGCTCTTTATGAAATCAAACCTTTGTTTCGTTTTGTCTTCGCTATTCTTGTGCCTCGGAACAATACCCATTCACGCCCAGACCGGCGCAGACGTCGGGGCGCAGGTCGTGAAGGCACAGGACACCAAGGGGACGCCGGATGAGCGGGCGGATCAAATCGCCGCCGAGATGACCTTCGCCGAGAAGGTCTCCCTTCTTTCGGGTGGCCCGGGCGGTTTCAGCACCTTCGAGATTCCGCGACTGGGCATCCCCGGCTTCTGGATGTCCGACGGTCCCAACGGCGTGCGCAATGCGCCGCAAGGCGTGACACAGCAGGCGTGCGCGTTTCCCGCAGGCGTTGCGCTGGCGGCGACATGGGATGCCGACATGGCCACCGCCTATGGGACGGCGATTGGTCTGGAAGACCGCGCGCGCGGAACTTGTTTCCAGCTCGGACCGGGCGTCAACATCTGCCGGGTGCCGATCAACGGCCGGAATTTTGAGTATTTTGGCGAAGACCCCTATCTGGCTTCGATCATGGCGGCGAACTGGGTGAAGGCGTGCAGCGCCCAGGGATCCATTCCGACGATCAAGCATTTTGCGGCCAACAACCAGGAGGTGAACCGGAACACTGTGGATGCGCAGGTGGATGAACGGACCCTGCACGAAATTTATCTGCCGGCATTTCGAAAGGCCGTGACCGAGGGCGGCGTGGTGGCGGTGATGTGTTCCTACAACCGGCTTAACGGCGTCTATGCCAGCGCCAATGATTGGCTTCTCAACCAGGTGCTGAAAAAGGAGTGGGGATTCAAGGGACTGGTGATGTCCGATTGGGGCGCCTCGCACGCCACCACCGATGTGGCGCGCGGCCTGGACCTGGAGATGCCCAGCGGCATCAATCTCAACCTGGAAAGAATCCAGCCGGCCATCACCAAGGGCACGGTTTCGGCAACGAACGTGGACAACGCGGTGCATCGCATTCTTCGCACCTTTTTTGCGCATGGCTGGCTGGACGCGGGCTGGAAGCCCGTGAACTCCGATCTGCCCTTGGATTTGCCCGCATCAGCCAGGACCGCGCTGGCCATCGCGGAGGAGGCAATTGTGCTTTTGAAAAATGGCCACGACATTCTCCCGCTTGACCGCGCGAAGGTGAAGACGATTGTTGTGGTCGGCCCGAACGCTTCCTCACCGGATGGTGTCGTGCCGGCCAACATCGGCGGCGGCGGGAGCGGCGCGGTGAACCCTTTCACCAACCGGATTCCGGAAGCGAGGTATCTTGATGGCATCACAAAAGCGGCCGGCAGCGGCGTCAAAGTCACGCACATCTCCATGCCGGAACCTTCCGAGGAAGATACGCTGACCCCGCTGCCTTTCGCGCGCACTTCGCCCTCCGGGGAGCCGGGCTTGACGCTCTCCGTGGAGGTTGCTCCCGCCGCGCAGACAAATGGCATGGCGGAAACCACGGCCAGCAACGCGCCGGTTCAAATCGCTTTCTCCGTCCAGAGAAACATCAATGTCACATGGCAGCAGGGCCAGTTGCCCTTTGGCGTGCCAACCAACCGGGACGCCACGTTCACTTGGAGCGGAATTCTGATGACGCCGCAGGATGGAGATTTTCAACTCGCAGCCACCCCCAATGCGGTTGTCACCATCGGCGACCGGACGGTTGCCCCCGGCACAATCTTGCACCTCGTGGCGAACAATCCCGTGCCCATTCTCATCAAGGCAAGTTTGCAGGCTAATTCATTTGCTGGACGGGGACGCCGCGGTGGTGGTTTCGGCGGCGGGTTTGGCCGGCGCGGGGGACCAGGCGGCGAACGTGTCCTTCGCGTGGCACTGACCGATCTCACCTCCATCAAAAGCGCCGACGCCGTCATCGCGTGCGTCGGATTGAACCGCAACGTGGAAAGCGAAGGCCGGGACCGTCCGTTCGAGCTTCCTGAAATCCAGCAACAACTGATCAAGTCGGTGTCGGCGCTCAATCCGCGGGTTATCGTGATCAACAACAGCGGCGCTGGCGTGGGGATGAGCGCATGGGCACAGGGCGCGGCGGCCATCCTGCAGGCATGGTATCTCGGACAGGAAGGCGGCATCGCCATCGGTGAAGTGATCTTCGGGGATGTCAACCCCAGCGGCCATCTCGCCTCCACGTTCGATAAACATTTCGAGGACAACCCGGCTTACTCGTATTACCCCGGGAAACATGTCAGCGGCACGAATTATCCTGTTGAACCTTACACCGAGGGCATTTTTTACGGTTACCGTGGCTATGACAAGGCGGGCAAGGGCCCGATGTTTCCGTTCGGTTATGGATTGAGTTACACCACCTTCCGGGTTGGCAACATGAAAGTCGGGAAGTCGGGAACCAACGTGACGGTTTCCGTGGACGTGAAGAACACCGGGAGTCGCGCCGGAGCTGAAGTGGTCCAGATTTATGTGGGAGAGCAGAATTGTCCGGAGCCGAGGCCCTTGCGCGAGTTGAAGGGATTCAGCAGGGTGATGCTTAATCCTAGGCAGACAAAGCGCGTCAAGATCACACTGCCGCGCGACGCGTTCGCTTACTGGAGTCCGACAGCCAGAGATTGGAAGGTGGATACGGGGAACAAGTTCACCATTGAGGCCGGTGTTTCCGAGCGCGACATCAGCGCCAAGAAAACGCTGAAAGTTTTCTAGCGGCCGGTGGACCAAAACACGGCGCGTGGCTCGGTGATGCCTTTGAC
>JBEKRA010000262.1:0-3970 GCA_049519195.1 Verrucomicrobiota bacterium | reverse complement strand
ACGGCAAGCCACAGCTCTTTCAAATTCCGCAGGGCGCCACCCGCTTGTTTTTGGGCATCCCTGATGCCGTCGGTTTCAACGGCTCACCCGGCGGCTACGGCGACAATTCCGGCGCCTTTACGCTGTCGGTGAAAGTATTGGTTGCGAATGTGTCCGCACCAAGCTTGGCCAATGTCCAGACCACTGGCGCCAATTTTAATTTTTCTTTCCTGACCACCAGCGATCAAAACTATACGATTGAAGTCGCCACAAACCTGTTAATGGGCGGCTGGAATTACTACACGAATGTCACTGGCGACGGCAACATTTTCCATTTTGCGGCTCCCATTAACCAAGCCGGAACGCAGTTCTTCCGCGTGGAATCTCCATGACCACTCGCTCGAGACGGCGGGTTCACAATGCGTCATGGATGGCCGCCTGCCGATTTCATCACGGGCCATCCCTGTATCACAGTCCTGCTGGTGATTCAGCTCGGATTTGGAAGGTGCTTCGCCATTCCCGCACTCTTTCCACTTCGTTGGCTTTTGTAAAAGACTTTCCATAGCACCAGCCCGTGCGCTGGCGCGGTCATGCCGGCCACGCGGCGGTCTCTTTTTGCCAGCATCGTCTTGATTTCCTCCGGCGGAAATTTGCCAAGCCCAGCCTGCACAATCGTCCCGACGATGCCCCGGCACATTTTGTAGAGAAATCCGTCGCCCTCGATGATGAACGTGAACTGCGCGCCGGATTTTTTCACGTCGCAACGCGTCAGCCTGCGAACGGTGGTCTGCTTTTTGTAGCCGGGGTTCGCGGAGAACGACTGGAAATCACGCCTGCCGACGAACAATCTGGCCGCCGCGCGCATCGCCTTCAAATCCAGCTTGCGCGGGACGTGCCACGCGTTTTTGCGGAGCAACGGATTCATCGCCGCGTGGTTCCAGACAAAATAGCGGTATTGCTTCCCGCCGGCGTCAAATCGCGCGTGAAATTTTTCCTTCGCGCACGCCGCCGAAACCACGCGCACGTCTTCCGGCAGCCAGGCGTTGATGGCGAGCGCAAGCCGGCGCACGGCCATTTTGAATTCAGCGCGCGGAATTTCAAAATGCGCGACCATGCCCAGCGCGTGGACACCGGTGTCCGTGCGGCTAGAGCTGTGCAGCCGCGGCGCGCTCGGAAACAGTTTCGCCAGCGCCGTCTCGACGATCTGCTGGACGCCGGTGCCGATTTTCTGCACCTGCCAGCCTTCGTAAGCCGTGCCGTCGTAGGCGATGATTAGTTTGAATTTGAGCGGGTTCACATTTTCGGAGGGACGAGTTCCACGAGTCCCATTATTTAATTTATTCAGGGGCTCGTGGAACTCGCCCCTCCGAATGGAATCATCTTCCATCCAGATAACTCTGCAACAAAATCGCCGCCGCCATCTTGTCCACCTTCTCTTTGCGCTTGTCGCGACGGACGCCGCCTTGGATCAAAATCCGATTGGCCATTGTTGAAGTCAGCCGTTCGTCCCACGTTTTCACCGGAACCGTGATGGCGGTTTTCAACACGGCGACGAATGCCTCCACTTTTTGCGCCGCCGGGCCGTGGCTGCCGTCCATGTTGCGCGGCAGGCCGATGAGGACAAGGTCAATCTCCTTCTCGACGAGGATGTGTTTCAGCCGCGCCAGAAAATCCGCGAACGGTTCGGCGGGGATGTATTCCAGCGGCTGCGCGATGGTTTTGGTCTCGTCGCTCACCGCGACGCCGATGCGCTTGGTTCCGTGATCGAGGGCGAGGATTCGCATTGCGCCACAGTTTGCCGGAAACATGGGAAATTTCAATGACACGAATTTTTCTTTTGACCGGCGGGCAAAGCGGGTTAAATTTTTGACATGAGTTTCGCGGAAGTTTTACTGGAATTGCCAACGCTTACCTTGAGCGAGCGGCAATTGCTTGTCCGCCGCGCGCTGGACTTGGACGACCCGGCCTTGTCGCCCGCCGATGAAGCGCTGGTGGAAAAACGCCTGGCCGCGCATCGCAAAAATCCCGCCTCCGCCGTGCCGTTGGAAACGATGAAATCCCGCCTGCGTTCGCAATTCAAAAAATAAACTGGCGGGTGGAATTCCGGCCGGAAGTTGAATCCGACGTTGCCGAAGCTGCGCGTTGGTATGAATCGCAGCAACCCGGTTTGGGCGCGGAATTTGTCGAAGAAATCATTCAAGTCTGGGATGCACTCGCGGAAAATCCATTGCTCAACGCCCGCCGTCATCCGCGCAAAAACATCCGCTGGCGTTACCCAGAACGATTTCCTTACCGCGTCATTTACGAAGTTTTGGAAGCGGAACATTCGGTTGTCGTGGCGGCAGTTTTGCACGCGGCGCGCGATGACAAACATTGGCGGCAGCGGATTGGAGATTGAAACCCGGATTTTTTGACACGAATTGCACGAATTTTCACCAATTGAATTCGTGTTAACTTGTGAAATTCGTGTCTGAATAATGCTTGATAGAAACTGGATGGCAAAATAAAGTCGCAAGCGTGAAATGAGATGGAAATGCCGAAAGAACGAATAGCTAAGTTAGATGCCCATGTCCGAAAGTGTTTCGATTTGCTTCTCGTAGCGCACAAGCAATATGCAAATCTTCGTCCGATGATGGGCGATCAAAAACTTTTAGACCGAATTGGTCGAGAAAACAAAAACAGGGGTTTTGATACGATTCGTTTCACCCTGTATTGGAACTTGGTTCAAGAACTCGTCAAGATTGTAGCCGACGATGATGGCCGTGTCCCAAGTATTCATAATTTCAGAAAACATTTCGAGGATGGGCAGGTTAAAGGATTTCTTAAGGAGAAATTTTCAGTGTGGCCTTCTTTGGTAAAAGACACCTACCACGGTGAACTAAAAAAGGTTTTGAAGCAATCAGACAAACAAGATGAAAACGAGCGAAGGCAATTATTTGATTCGCGCTACGACAAGGTAATGAAAGAGTCAGAGGAGCTTCTTAATTCCCCGGCTCTGGCCAGCATGAAAGATATTCGTGACAAGATTCTTGCGCATAATGAACTGAATCTCTTAAGTGGAAGCTATCGGTTTGTTGAGCCTAAAGATTTTGGTTTGAAATACGGTGACGAGAGAGTGGTTCTCGAAAAGGCAACGCTGGTGTTCGACGATTTTTTCGTTTTGGTGACACAAATCTACTTTGATTGGAACGAATTCAAAGCGATTACAAATCGCGACGCGGATGAATTCTGGAAAGAATAAAGGTTCGCCCGTATTTACAAATGCTCAATGCACCACCGGCACGATGACGGGCATCGGTTCCGAGGTTCTTTGCCCGGCGTCGCGCCCATACGAATCCACCTTGCCATTTACCAGATTCACGGAATACGGCGCGGCATTGATTGACCCCCATATCTCGCGCAAAGTGTAGTAAAGCGTCGTTGAACCGTCCTTGTTTTCCGCCTTGCTCACAGGTTGTCCAAGTATCTTGATGACCTCGGCTTCACTCATTCCAAGATGAACCTTGTTGATTTGCGTTGAAGGCGTGACGACGTCAATACAGCCAGCCAGAAACAACGCGGCCAGAGCGAAAAGTAAAAATTTCATTTTCATGGTTTATTTTCAAAAAGTTATTCAAATCCAAAAACTTCGAGCAAGTTTAATCTGTCACCATTTCGCCTGCCTAAATTTCTTTTTCCGGCGCGTGTTTCGTGGTTAAATTTTTCCCGCGATGATTCAATACCTCGATTTGTTGCGGCACGTCCTTGACCACGGCAAGTTCAAGGCCGACCGCACTGGCACCGGCACGTTTTCCGTCTTCGGCGCGCAAATCCGGTGTCCGTTGCGCGAATCGTTTCCGCTGCTCACCACGAAGAAGGTCCACACCAAATCCATCATTTACGAGCTGCTCTGGTTTTTGCGCGGCGACACGAACGTGAAATGGCTCAACGAGCATGGCGTGACGATTTGGGTGTTCGTCGGGCAAGACTTTGCCGCCGCCAAACTCCGCGA
>JBEKRA010000261.1:0-3983 GCA_049519195.1 Verrucomicrobiota bacterium | reverse complement strand
ACCGCCATGCCCGGCCAGACCAATTATTACGTTGTGACTTTTGAATCCCAGGATTATTACACCGGCGCCACTTACGAATCGCCCTTATCCAATGAAACTAACGCGTTAGGCCGGAATCCCGACAATTTGATTCCGGCGAACGCCGTCTGGGATGTGACGATGCTGAACACCAATCCACCGTTGCACCTGGGCGCCAGGCGCGCGCCGTTTGGCAGCCCGAATTATGCCGAGCAATTTCCGTCAAGGCCGCCGTTGGTGACGGTCAACACCAATTGGAGCGACTGCGACACTTGGTCGAATCGGTTGATGCTGAATCTGGCCGGATACACCAGCGGGCAGCTTTCCAACGTCGTGTATTCCATTGCCATAGACAACGACTACAAGCTGTATGTGAACAGCCGGTTGATTGAGCAAACCCACCACGATGGGGGTGCGGCGTGGTCGGAGCTCAAGCCGTTGAACAGCTTCACCAATTTGGTGGCCGGGAGCAACAACATCGCGGTGGTCATTTCCGGGGATTGCGACAATTTTGATTACTTCTCCATGATCGTCACCACCAACACCTGTGGCTGGTAGGCGCATGGATGGCGGTGTCAATTCAAGCGGGTGGCGCAGGATGCGACGAAGGTTCGTTTGCTCACGGGCGCGGGTTTGATTGACGCCAAGGTGGTTCCGTGCCGTGAAGATTTACGATATGCGATTTACGATTTACGAGTCCTGCCGATAATCCAGCAGCCGCGTAAATCGTATATCGTAAATCGTAAATGCGTTGGAAGGCGCAACTTTCGCGCTTTGGATTAATTTCGCCGCGTGTCGCAGCCGAAAAACAACGCCTTCATCGCCGGCGCGGAGTTGGGGCAGGTGGATTGGACAAAGATATTCGGAATACGGGAAAGTTTTTAATATAATCCTCCTCGTTCTCGGCATTCGTTCTCGTCCTCGGCAAGACGGTTCGAGGACGAGGAGGAGGACGAGAACGGAAGAGAATTTATGGACATCAAAAATCTCAACGACGTCGCGCCGTTCATCACCAAGGACGGCTCGGAAATCCGCGAATTGCTCGCGCACCGCAATTCCGCCATCCGCAATCAAAGCCTGGCCGAGGCGCGGCTGCCCGCCGGCGCGAGCACGCAGGAGCATTTTCATCCGAAGACCGAGGAGATTTATTTCATCACGCACGGCACGGGGCGGATGCGCATCGAAGGCGGGACGCGCGACGTGCGGGCAGGGGACGCCATCGCCATCCCGCCCGGCCAGAGGCATAAATTGTGGAACACCGGAAATGAGACGATGCGGTTGCTTTGCTGCTGCGCGCCGGCTTATGAACACGACGACACGATCCTCACCGAAACGTAATTGACCTCCGCCTCCGCCCGCGCTTAACTATGCCCATGAAATCGTCCGCGCTCCTGTTCCTTTTGGCGGCTGGAATTCTGGTTTCCGGCTGCGCCTCCCACAAGCAAAAGACCTCCGCATCCGTCCCGACGGCCGTCTCCGTAATCATCACGCCGGACGCGTCGCTCGCAGGCAAAGTCGTTTCCTTCAATGAAGCCGGCCGATTCGTCGTGTTGAACTTTCCCGTCGGCCGGATGCCGAAGGCGGGGCAAAGCCTATTTCTCTATCGCAATGGATTGAAGGTTGCCGAGGTCAAGACCGACACGCGGCAGCTCGACAATCTTGTCGTGGCCGATTTGGTCACAGGCGACGCGCAGGCCGGGGATGAAGCGCGCGACCAGTGATCAATCCCCGCGTGCCGGCGTTTTGCCAACGACCTTCACCGTCTTCGGCAGCGCGTCCTTCTGGTAGGGCGAGTGGAGGTTGAAATAAATCCCGCACATTGGCCGTATTTCGTCGCCCTGGCTCAAGATGACCGTGACCCGCTTGTCCAGCGCGATGCCGTGGCGAAATCCCTCGCCGCGGTTTTCGTAGGCATTGATCGCTCTTTGCAGCAGCGAATTCAGCGACGCCTCAAAATCCTCCGGCGTCTTGTCCAGGCAGACGACATATTTATCGTAGGCCTTCACCGCCGCCGCGATTTCGCGTTTGAACAAATCAACAGTCATGTCTTCAATATAAATCACTCCACCCGGATTGCAGTAAAATTTGGCGGTGCCTGTTTGAAATTTCCGGGAGCGCTGGCGTCTCGCCGGCCAGTTTTTTAAGCAGCACGCCGGCGGGACGCCAGCGCTCCCAGGCTGTTTGTCAAAGGCGCAAAATTGGGAATTCAATTATCAAACCCAGGTTCCTTCGTCGCCGGTTTGTTCAATTTCCGCCTCGGCCCGAACAACGCCGTCCCTATCCGCACCAGCGTCGCGCCTTCCTCAATCGCCACTTCAAAATCGCCGCTCATACCCATGCTCAAGTGGGGCAGGGGAGCGCCAAGGATTTCTTCGCACTGCCTTTTCAATTCCCGCAGCCGGCGAAAGTGCGGACGCGCCTTTTCCGGCTCGATCACGAACGGCGGCACGGTCATCAATCCGTGGATTTCGATTCGCGGCAATTTGTTCAACTCCTTCAGCTCGGCCAGCAGTTTTTCCGGCTGATAGCCGGACTTGCTCGCCTCGCCCGCGACGTTGACCTCCAGCAAGACCGGCATTTTTTTTGCCGCCTGTTCGCAGCGCTTGTTGACTTCCAGCGCGAGACTCAAACTGTCCACGCTCTGGATCATCCCGAACAACTCCACCGCGTCGCGGACCTTGTTCGATTGCAGGTGCCCGATGAAGTGCCAGCGGCATTTGCCCGGACACAGCGGGATTTTCGCCTTCGCCTCCTGGATTTTGTTTTCGCCGAAGAGCAGTTGCCCGCAATCCGCCGCCGCGCGAATCGTCTCCGGCGGATGCGTCTTGGAAACCGCCAGCAACGTGACGGAATCCGGCGCGCGCCCGGAGCGTTCGCACGCGGCGCGAATTCGTTGTTGGATAAAATTCAGGTTTTCTGCAAAGTCCATGAAGCCAATTTAACCGCTAATCTCCACTGATAAACGCTAATTTTTTTCCAGTGAAAGAATCAGCGACAATTAGCGGTTTGAAATCTGTGTTTCATCTGTGTCCATCTGTGGCTAAATTTCCGGCATGAATTATTGGATCGTCAAATCCGAACCCGAAGCCTGTTCGTGGTCGCAATTGGTCAAGGACGGCAAAATCGTCCTGCCGCCCGGCATGGTGAAGAAATAAATCCGAATCGTTTAAAGCGGAATTGACGCCGCAACACGGCATTGCCATTCTTCCGGCATGAAATTCATCACAAAAATCCTCGCGCTCACTGCCATTGCGTTGTTGTCATTTTCCGCCGTCGCGCAGACCAATGCGCCGGGCGCCAACGCCTCCGCCGTTGCGCCGGCAGTTCACGCCAACACGGCGATCATTCCAGTTCCGCGCACCGACAAATGGTCAACGAACCGTCAGGCGTTGGTGCTTCTGCGCGCGCGTGAAAATCCAGGCAATTACGACATCGAGTTCATCGGCGATTCCATCACGGAGGGCTGGGAAGGCGCGGGCAAAAATGTCTGGCGGGAATGTTACGGCAACCGGAAGTGCATCAACATGGGCGTCGGAGGCGACCAGACCCAGCACGTCCTCTGGCGCATTGAACAGGGGCAGCTTGACGGCATCAAGGCCAGGGTGGCCGTCGTGATGATCGGGACGAACAATTCAAACAACAACAGGGCGGGAGTCGAAGACTACTCCACGGCCGAAATCCTCGAAGGCGTGCAGGCCATCGTCCAGCAGATTCGCACGCGGCAGCCGGACACGAAAATCATCCTGCTCGGCATTTTCCCGCGCGGGCAGAAGTTCAGCGCTCAACGCGGAAAAATTCTCCAGGTCAATCAGGCGCTCGCCCGGCTCGATGATGGCAGGAACATTTTCTACATTGATTTCGGCTCGCAGTTGATTGAAAGCGACGGCTCGATTTCCAAATCCATGATGCGCGATTATCTGCATCCCGGAGAAGCCGGCTACAAAATCTGGGCCGCCGCCATCGAG
>JBEKRA010000260.1:0-4041 GCA_049519195.1 Verrucomicrobiota bacterium | reverse complement strand
GGAAAATAAGTCGCGGGATGCCTCGTTTTACAGCACGGTCATATTCCATTTCCGTGATCGAAGCGTCCTGCCCTTTTGGAATATAACCATAGCGATGTGCAAACACGCCGATATAAATTTCTGCGTCATCAACTTTTTTTAGAGACGCAGTAATACCGTCAGCATCGAGAGCGGGCCAATATTCCATCATGCTGGGCATGACACGTTGGCGTATGCAAGCATCCCTGACCTTTTCCCTATGTTCAGGAAGATCGCGGACGGTGCTGCTGATCATCGCTACCTTTATTTCCGCCATGCGAATGAGAGTATCACAACAGGTTTCGCGAGTCCAGCAGACCGTTTTTGTTCAGTTGAACTTGCCCCGTGTGTCGGCTATTGTGTCGGCCTATGACTTTGACGGAAAAAATTCTCGCCCGCGCCGCCGGCAAGCCGCGCGTGCAGGCCGGTGACAACATCTGGGTGAACGCCGACGTGCTCATGACGCACGACGTTTGCGGGCCGGGCACCATCGGCGTGTTCAAACGCGAGTTCGGCAAGGACGCCAAGGTCTGGGACAAAAACCGGATCGTCATCATCCCCGACCATTACATTTTCACCGCCGATTCGCTCTCGAACCGCAACGTGGACATTCTGCGGGATTTCGTGAAGGAGCAGGGGCTGCCGTATTTTTACGACGTGATTGACGACCCGAACGGCCACTGGGTTTTTGACGCGAGCAAAGGCAACACGAAGCGCCAGTTCGGTTCGCGCTACGCGGGCGTCTGCCACGCGGCGCTCCCGGCCAAGGGCCACACGCGCCCCGGCGAAGTTTTGTTCGGCACGGATTCGCACACGTGCATGGCAGGCGCGTTCAACCAGTTCGCCACGGGCATCGGCAACACGGACGCCGGCTTCGTGATGGGCACGGGCAAATTGCTCATCAAGGTGCCGGAGACGATGCGCTTCCGGCTTGAAGGCAAATTGCAGCCGGGCGTGATGGCGAAGGACATCATCCTCCATTGCATCGGCGAAATCGGATTTGACGGCGCGACCTACCGCGCGATGCAGTTCGACGGTCCCGGCGCGGCGGGCCTTTCGATGGACGACCGCATGACGATTGCGAACATGGCCATCGAGGCGGGCGGCAAGAACGCCATTTTTGAATTCGATTCGCGCACGGCGGAATACGTGGACGCGCGCGTGAAATTGAACGGCTCGAAATCCGCCTACGAACCCGTGACGCCCGATAAGAAGCAAAAGTTCGTCGCGGAAATCGTCGTTGATTTGAGCAAGCTCGAACCGACGGTGGCGTGCCATCCCGATCCGGGCCAGCGCAAGAAGGCGAAGGAAATGAACGTGAAGCTGGATCGCGCATATGTTGGCTCCTGCACCGGCGGCAAGACGAGCGATTTTGTGGAGTTCGCGCGCGTGTTGCGCGGCAGGCGCGTGACGATTGACACATTTGGCGTGCCGGCGACACCGGAGATCGCGCGGGATTTGCAGACGACCTATTGGGGCGACAAGACCATCTGGCAAATCCTCGTGGACGCCGGCGTGCAGATGACGGAGAACGCCGGTTGCGCCGCGTGCCTCGGCGGGCCGGTGGACACGTTCGGCCGCATCAACAAGTCCGGCATCAAGTGCATCAGCGCGACGAACCGGAATTTCCCCGGCCGCATGGGCGACAAGGAATCGCAGGTGTTTCTCGCGTCGCCGGCGACGGTGGCCGCGAGCGCGATTGCCGGAAAGATTGTTGACCCGCGCGAGTATTTGGGGAATTGAGCGGAAACGACAGATCAATGTTTGCTGAAATTGTCCAGTTCGGCAATAAAGGAATTCGGACCGCCTTTGAGATAGCCGACCTGCCGGCCGAGTTCATTGCCATCGGCGTTCAGCAGGACATAGGTGGGAAAACCATTCACTTGGAACCGGTTCCGCAATTCCGCATTGGCCCGCTTGAGGTCGTCGCTTTGCGGCGTGTGACGCGGAAAATCCAGCTTTACCAGGACGAGTTTCGCCGCGGCGTAGCCGGCAAACTGGTCGGTGGACAAAATGTCTTGGTCGAACTTGATGCACCAGGAGCACCAGTCGGAACCGGTGAAATCGAGCAGCACCAGCTTGTTGTCCGACCGCGCCCGACTCAAGGCGCCGGGCAAATCCGTTCTCCATGAACCCTCCGGGGCGCTTGCGGCGGCGGGCGGCGGCGCGGCGGGACGGCCTTCGTTGGGTGGAGGCGGCGCCGGATGACTGACGAGGTAGGCGTGATATTGGGCGTTGGCCTCGTTCTGTTTTTTCTCCAGCGTCAGCGCGTTGGTCGCATTGTAGTGAAAATGTTTCTGCAACTCCGGGCTCAAATTCTTGAGCTTCGCATTGGCCATTCCATGGCCGTTATTGTAAGTGAAATAAACATCGGCGGCCGTGGCCGAGAGAATGGTGACGTTGCTATAAACTTCGCTGCCGGTATTGAGCAGCGGCAAATTGTCGTCGGCCCAGGCCGTCATTGCAGCAAGCAGGCCGGACGCGACAAAAATTTCCCAGCGCATGGTTGCGGGTGTAAATGGTTTTGGTTTGACTGTCAAGCTCGACAAGCAAGGAAATCACCGCTTGCGTAATTACAAGAACAGCCACCCGCGCGGGCATTTGGCGAATTGAGCGGAAGCGGCGGGACCAACGTCCAACATCAGCACGCCCAAAGCACAGCCGTTAAACCGCCAAGAAGCAAAGAACGCAAAGAGGAAATGAAATCAACGATTGTGCCCGTAAATCGGGTCGCCGCCATCGGCGGTGTTGGGATAGCACCACAAGCGGTTTTTATTCTTGTCCGCCACCTCACTTTGCCAATCGGGCAGGCGGACATAGCTCGACGAGCCATCCGCGGCGGCTTGCGTCGCGCCGTTCAGGTGCCGCACGGTGATGCCTTCCGACGGCCAGCTCGAACCGTCGTTGAAATTGAATTGATCGCGCTCGTCGCCTTCCCACAGCACGCAATCACCGGGCAGCATCTGTGAAATCTTAACCGGCGGCGCGTTTGAACGAAAACCCGAGCGGAAGCCGATGACCGCGCCGTTCATGATGTAGCTGGAAAGTTGTTCCGCGCGTTCAGTCACTTTGCCGTCGTTCTTGGAGTAACGCGCCTCATCCGGCCGGTCCATCGGACATAACAGGATCTTGCCGCCGTGCAGCGAATCCCAAAGCAATCCGGCCTGGCCGTTGAAAACGTTCGTGCCGACAGCCGAAAGGTCCGGCTTGTAAAGCCAGCCGGCGCGGGCCGTTCCATCCGGCATGGCGCCGCCATAATCCCAATTGGGCCACGTCAACACGTCGTTGTTGTCATCAGTATAAACCTGTAGAGCGGTCATGATCTGTCCGAGATTGTTGAGGTCGGCGGTTTTGGCGGCCTGATTCTTGGAACTGCTCAACGTTGGCAACAACAATGCGGCGAGAATGGCGATGATGGCGATAACCACGAGCAGTTCAATCAACGTGAATGCCCTGGCGATTTTCATGACCGTCCATTAAACCGCCAAGCCGCCGGGAACGCAAAGCGGAAATGAATCCAAAATTCGACGGTTATGGCCGGCGCAAGTTACCGTTACGGAGTGCGTGACCGCCGTGTCAGGCGCCCAATTTGAAGACCGCGTTCAGTTTGCATCCGGCGCGGTCTGTTGCAGGCGGTGGATATCCGCAAGCATATCAGGATCCGTGAGGTCTGTGGGGTCACTAAAATAAGTGTCGGTCGGAAGCTCGCTGTGCCATGCCCAGTATTCAGTGTGATTGTCGGCAAAGGTGAGCATCGTGCCGTTTTGATGCCGCCACGAGGGGATGTTGAGCCAGTTGTTGATGGTGGACGAATAAAGAAAATGACCGTCGTCCATCTTGTAATCATCTTCGTCAATAAAGGTGAGCGTCGCGTCGGTCCGGCGGATTTGGCTGTCCATATTCAGCGGCTTGACGCCCCAATTCTCGGCGTCCGCCTGCGGCCCGCCCATGTAGCAGCTCAAGGAATAGCTTCGCAACACCTCGACGCTGGTGTCCTGAACCCTGCCGTGGTCCGCGGGGCAT
>JBEKRA010000259.1:0-4048 GCA_049519195.1 Verrucomicrobiota bacterium | reverse complement strand
AATGCCTTTGCGCCAATCGAAGTCAATTGTCTGGCCACCATCACGCGATCCAGCAACTGCTTCAACGGGGAATCTTGGATGACGGATTTAGTCATGGCACATCAGCTTCTCATTTGCGGACAGATCAGTTGAGCAATCCCATCAACGTCGCCAGTGCTTCCTGTTGGACCGTGAGCACTTTGCGGAGGTCGTTTTGGGCTGCGGCCAGCGTGGCCTGTTTCGCCTTTTGCGACGCTTGATATTTTGTCAGCAAGTCTTTGATCTGGCCGGTGGGAGCGCTGCTGTCCAACGCCTGTTGCAATGCGTCGGCAGCCGGGTCGGATTGTTGTTGACCAAATCCGCCGGGACCGCCGGGACCGCCGCCACCAGGACCGCCGCCGGGACCGCCGGGACCGCCGCGTCCGAACATCCGGCCCATGTTGCCTCTGGCGGCGCGCTGGGCATCCATCACTTTTTGGACGAGCGGCTGGATTGCGTTCCAATCGGTGTCGTTGGTGATGCCGAGTTGTTCCTGATAACGCTGCATCATCATCTGCTGCATCTGGGCCGGATCGAAATTCCCGCCCCCCGGACCGCCCATGCCACCTGGACCACCGGGACCACCCATGCCACCCGGTCCGCCAAAACCGCCGGGACCGCCGGGACCGCCGCCGCCCGGTCCACCGGGACCACCACCGTCATCTTGTGCAAGCAGATTGCCGACGCTCAAAACCAGAGCCGCGGCGATTGCGCATTGTGTTATCATTTTGTTCAATTTCATTGGACTTTCCTTTTGTTGGTTGTTGTTTCGTTTGTGTGACTGCCCGACAGTGTCAACTACCTGGCAAAGCATTCATGCCTCCGTTGGCCAGTGGCCCGCTGCCACGAGGCGCGGTTGCAATCTTTGTCTGTGTCAATTTTCGTTTCCACAATGGCACTCTACGCGCATCGCGGCTGATGTCATGTTAAGGAAGATTAAGGCGCAACCGGCGGGTTTGAGCCTCGATGGCGAGCCAAATCGTGTTAAGGATTGTTAAGAAGCCGCCTGATTCATTGACCCCGCACGGCGGTGGGGATTACACTCCGGACTTAAGACGCCCGAAAGATCATGCGCGCACGCCTGCAACAATCTCATGTGGAGTGGGGATTCATCGCCCTGCTCGCCGGATTTTGCGTGGTCCTCTCCCTGTTGCAATACCACTGGACGGGCGAAGTGAGCCGCGCGGAAGCCGAACATCTGCGGACCGGGATCAACGAGCAGGCGCACCATGTTGGACAGGCCTTCGACTCCGAACTCTCCGATGGCTGCGCGGCGCTGACCCCGAACGGCGAAGAACTGAATGACAGCAACCGTGAACCGATTCACGTCCAGCACTTCCAAAAATGGAAGTCCGGCAACCCGCGTCCCCTTTTCAGCCGCGTGGCCGTTGCGGTGTCAACGCCGTCCGGCTCTCAATTGCTTGAACAGGACCAAACCACCGGCAAACTGGCGCCGGTGACATGGCCTTCCGAATGGAATTCGCTCCATCAGTTGTTTTCACGCCGACCGATGAATGGGCCGCCGCCGTTTGAAAATCCCCAGGGGTTCTTGTTCGGGTTTCCCGTTTTCAGCGGACTTCCCGGCAGCAACGCCACACCCGATCAGGCCGGCGCCCCCAGAGGTGATGAATCACCGGGTGGACGCGGTCCGCCTTTTGGCCGCGGCCGGCCCGCCGAAAACGAATGGATGATTTTTGAGCTCGATACGAATTATCTTTGCCAAACGTGGCTGCCGGAATTGACCCGGAGATATTTGAATCCCGGCGCGCAGCCGTTCAACGACGTTGAAATCAGGGCGGCTCTGCCGCCGCGGACGATGATTTATTCATCGCCCGCAGACGCGACCAACAATTTCGAAACGCCGGTCAAGGTTCCGTTCAACCGGCAGGGCCGGGACGCGGACATGCGCCGCGGACCGGGCGCGGATTATTGCTGGGAACTTGCGGTGCGTCCGCATCTCGGGGCGGTTGAAGCGGTGGTGGACGCCGCCCGCCGGCGCAATCTCGCCGTGGCACTTTTGTTGAACGGATTGATTTTCGCCGCCGGCTTTGCTCTGCTGGTTCACACGCGCCGTTCGCGCGCGCTGGCCCAGGCGCAAATGGCTTTCGTCGCCAACGTCTCGCACGAATTACGCACGCCCCTGACGGTGATTCGCGGCGCGGGACATAATCTGCTGCGCGGGGTGGCGCGCGAGCCGGACCAGATTGAACAATATTCCCGCCTGATTATTCAACACGCCGAGCAGCTTACCAACATGGTCGAGCAAATCCTTGAACTTGCGGGCGCCCGGAACAATGTCTCCGCGGCATCACGCGAGCCGGTTGACCTCGCCGGGGTTTTGCGTGAAACCGTGGCGGCCACCAAGCAGGACACGGATGCCGCACGCTGTGAGGTCCATCTGGAGTTGTCGCCCGGCTTGCCGCGCGTCATCGGTGAGGCTTCGGCCTTGCGCCGCGTTTTTCAAAACCTGGTCACCAACGCCGCCAAGCATGGTGGCCGAGGTGGGTGGATTGGCATTGCCGCGGCCAACGCCGAAGCCGGGAAACCGCCGATGATTGAAATCAAGGTGGCCGACCGGGGTCCTGGAATTCCCAAAGCCGAGTTGCCCGAAATCTTCAAACCGTTCTTTCGCGGCGCCGCCGCACAAGCCGGGCAGGTTCGCGGCAGCGGGCTGGGCTTGAGCGTGGTGCGCGAAATTGTCGAGGCGCACGGCGGCACGGTATCAGCGGAGAGCGAATACGGACACGGAGCCGTTTTTGTCGTGCGCCTGCCGGCATCCAAAACAACAAAATGAGTTCCCGCATTCTCATCGTGGAGGACGAACCCGGCATTTTGCTCGTCATCGCCGATTTATTGCGTGCCGAATTCCACGTGGTTGAAACCGCAGCCGAGGGCAGGGAAGGATTACGCCGCGCCACCGAAGAGAAGTTCGACCTGCTCATTCTTGACGTGATGTTGCCGGGATTAAACGGCTTTGAAATCTGCCACACCGTCCGCGAGCGGGGTTTTGACGGCGCGATTCTGATCCTGACGGCCAAAGGGCAGATCCGCGACCGCGTTCACGGTTTGCAGACGGGCGCTGACGATTACCTCGTCAAACCCTTCAACTCCGACGAATTGGTCGCCCGTGTTAATGCGCTGTTGCGGCGTGTCCACAAGGAGAATTTGACGCCGGTGATGAAATTCGAGTTTGGAAACGTCACGGCGGATTTCTCGCAAATGGAATTTTTCAAGAATGGGGAGCCGGTCAGCCTCGCTGCCAAGGAAGCCGAGTTGCTGCGCCTGCTCATCAATCATCGGGGCCAGATTTTGACGCGCGAACAGATTCTCAAACATGTTTGGAGCGAGCAACCATTCATCACCGAGCGCACCGTGGATGTTCACATAGCCTGGCTGCGGCAGAAACTGGAAGACACTCCCGAATTGCCCAAACATATTCTCACCATCCGGGGTGAGGGCTACCGCTTTAACCGCTGATGGGGCGCGGCGGCGACTGTGATGATCGGGCCTATGGCAGCTATTTCATGTGCAAATTTGGTGGTTGTTAGCAGTTGGTGGGTGGGTTGTGGCGGGGTCCGCGACAGCCGAAATCGGCGCTCACAGAGCGCCATAAATCCGACTACTCGATAACGAAACCCAGTTGCCGGAACCGTTGCAGCTTGTAAATCAGCGAGCGCCGGCTGATGCCGAGCGCCTTCGCGGTTTCCGTCCGGTTGTAATTGTGCTGCTTGAGCGCGGCCAGAATCGCCTGCCGTTCGATTTCCTCCAGCCGCTCCAGCTCGGCGGCTTCCGGCGGCGCGGGCTGTTTCGCGGCGTCGCGCACGCGCGTCGGCAGGTGATCCGGCAAAATCAGTTCGCTCTGGGAAAGCAGCGCCGCCCGCTCCATCGCGTTGCGCAACTCGCGCACGTTGCCCGGCCAGGGATAATTTTCCAGGCACGCGACCGTCGCCTCGGCCAGCCGCGCGCGGCCCCGGGCGAATTCCGCCACAAACAAATTCGCCAGCGGCAAAATGTCCTCGCGCCGCTCGCG
>JBEKRA010000258.1:0-4052 GCA_049519195.1 Verrucomicrobiota bacterium | reverse complement strand
TCGAGATTCTTGGTCGCCAACTGGCGCGACACGTTGTTGTTCTTGACGACAATCACGTCGTTCACCTTCAGGGCATACGACGGGATGCTGACCTTGCGGCCTTTGACCGTGATATGGCCGTGCGCAACCATCTGGCGCGCGGCGGCGCGGGTGTTCGCAAATCCGAGATGAAAAACTACGTTGTCGAGGCGCGTTTCCAAAATCTGCAACATCTGCTCGCCGGTGACGCCGCGGCGGCGCAGCGCCTTTTCATAAACGCCGCGGAACTGCCGTTCCATCAGGCCGTAGTAATACCGGAATTTCTGCTTCTCGATCAGGCCGAGGCCGTAATCGGTGTGCTTGCGGCGTGATTTCGGGCCGTGAACGCCCGGACCGTAATTGCGGCGCTCCAGATATTTCGTCGGGCCGAAAATCGGAATTCCGAAACGGCGGCTGATGCGAACGCGGGGACCTGTGTAACGAGCCATAGAAATTTATGATTTGCGATTTACGATTTACGATTTTTTACACGCGGCGTTTCTTGCGCGGGCGGCAGCCGTTGTGCGGCACCGGCGTCACGTCCTTGATCGCGCTGATGTCGAGGCCGATTGCCTGCAACGCGCGGATGGCGGATTCGCGGCCGGAGCCGGGGCCTTTGACGTGGATTTCGATTTCCTTCATGCCGTGCGCCATCGCCTGGCGGGCGGCGTCCTGCGCGACCTGCTGTGCGGCGTAAGCGGTGCTCTTGCGCGAGCCTTTGAATCCCGCGCGCCCCGCGGTGGACCAGCCGATTAGGTTGCCGTGCATGTCGGTGATGGTGACCTGCGTGTTGTTGAACGTGGCCAGAATGTTGGCGATGCCGGAAACAATATTCTTGGCGTGCTTGGCCTTGACGATTTTCTTGCCTGCGGCGTCTTCGCCCAAAAGTTCGGCGGCAGTCAGAACTGCGGACGCTTGCGCCTCGGCTGGCTTGGCGGCTTCGCCCGGCGCCGCAGCCGGAGCTTCGCCGGCTGGCGCGGATTTTTTCGGCGCTTTTTCCTTGTCCGGGGCCGGTTTGTCCGAAGCCGGTTTGGCGGCGGATTTGTCCGCAACCACAGCTTCGGATTTTGCCTCTTTCTCCTTTTTCGGAGCGGCGGGTTTTTTCTTTTCTTCAGACATATCGTTGTTCAATTTCAAATCTCAAATTTCAAATTTGAAATCCGTTTAATGGATGCCGGTCTTGGCGTTCGGGTTGCGCTGCACGCCGACGGTCTTGCGCGGGCCTTTGCGGGTGCGGGCGTTGGTCTGCGTGCGCTGGCCGCGAACGGGCAGGCCGCGCAAATGTCGGATGCCGCGATAGCACTTGATGCCCTGCAACCGCTTGAGGTCCATGCCGATTTCGCGGCGCAAATCGCCTTCGATGACGTATTTGCCCTCCTGGATCGCGTGAACGATTTGCGCGAGCTGCTGCTCGGTCAAATCCTTCGCGCGGACCGAGCGGTCAATGTTTGCGCGCTCCAGAATCTCCAGCGCGTTGGCCGGGCCAATGCCGTAAATGTAGCGCAGCGCAATGTCAATGCGCTTGCCGGGCGGAACTTCCACACCAATGATGCGTGCCATAAAATTAAATCAACCCTGCCGCTGTTTGTGCCGTTTGTTCGAGCAAATGACCCGGATGACGCCGCGGCGGCGCACAACTTTGCAATGCTCGCACAGTTTTTTTACTGATGCTCTGACTTTCATTTTCTAAATCGTTTTTGTTTCAACCAAAATCCGCCCGATGCTCAAATCATAAGGCGTCAACTGCAACTTCACCTTGTCGCCGGCATTCAGCCCGGCAAAATTCTTTTTCGCCCTGCCCGCCACGAACGCCGTCAGGCGGTGCCCGTTTTTCAGCTCCACGCGGAACGTGCCATTCGGCAGCGATTCCGTCACGCGGCCTTCAACTCGGAAGGCTTCTTCTCCGGCCATGTCAAAATCTCCGGTTTGCCGTCGGTTATCAGGACGGTGTGCTCAAAATGGGCTGATAGTGAACCATCTTGCGTCACCACTGTCCAGCCGTCTTTCAAGATTTTTACCGCGGCCCGGCCCGCGTTCACCATCGGCTCAATCGCAATCGTCATGCCCGCGCGCAGCTTGTCGTTCATCTTCCGGTCCACAAAATTCGGCACCTGCGGCTCCTCGTGCATCGCGCGCCCGACGCCGTGGCCGACAAATTCGCGCACCACGCTGAACCCGTTTCCCTCGACGTAATTTTGAACCGCGCGCGAAATGTCAGTCACCCGGTTTCCCGGAACCGCCGCCGCGATGCCCTCGTAAAGCGCGCGTTCCGTCACGTCCATCAGCCGCTGCGCCGCCACGCCGCACCCGCCCACCGCCACCGTCCGCGCCGTGTCGCCAACAAAACCCTTGTAAAACACGCCCACGTCCACGCTGACGATGTCGCCAAAATTCAATTCCCGGTCCGTCGCCAGCCCGTGAACAACCTCGTCATTCACCGACAGGCACGTCTGGCACGGATATTTGCGATAGCCCAAAAACGCGCTTTTCGCCCCGTGCGCCAGTATGCGCCCCGCCGCAAATTCGTCCACCTGCCGTGTCGTCACGCCGGGACGGATGAAAGCGGCGATTTCGTCCAAAACCGTTCCCGCCACCGCGCACGCCGGACGCATCAGCTTCAGGTCGTCCGCGCTTTTAAGTTTGATCCCGGCCACAAAATTTCACGTAGTAACACAGGCATCTTGCCTGTGAGTTTCCATCTCGCGCCGGTTCATTTTGAAACACACAGGCAAGATGCCTGTGCCACAATCAGAACCGCCCGCGCAGCCGGCCCTTTTTCAAAAAGCCGTCGTAGTGGCGCATCATCAAATGCGATTCGACCTGGCGCATCGTGTCCAGCAAAACACCGACCGTGATCAAAATGCTCGTGCCGCCGAAAAAGCTGGCCACGTTCTGGTCAATGTTCATCTGCTTATACAAAATGATCGGAATCGTCGCGATGACCATCAGGAAAAACGCGCCCGCCAGCGTGATGCGGCTCATGGCATTGTGCAGGTAATCGCTGGTCCCCTGCCCCGGACGCACGCCGGGGATGTATCCGCCGTTCTTCTTCAAATCGTCCGCAATCTGGATTTCATTGAATTGCGTCGCCACCCAGAAATACGAGAAGAACAGAATCATCAGCGCATAGGTGGAGACATACAAAAACGAGCCGTAATTGAGCTGCATCCCCAGCCACTGGAACGAATCGTGTATGAATGGCACCTTGGTGTTCCTCTCAATCCACTGGCAGATCGGCCCCGGAAACATCAGGATGGACTGGGCAAAGATGATCGGCATGACGCCGGAATAATTCACACGCAGCGGCATGAACGACGTGGTGCCACCATACATTTTGCGCCCGACGGCGCGCTGGGCGTATTGCACCGGAATTTTCCGCTGCGCCTGCGTGACCGCGATGACGCCGCCAATGACCGCCGCCGACAAAATCAACAGCAGCAGGCCAGTCCCCAAGATGTGATGGGTCGGCGCGCTGCCGCCGACGGAACTGAACATATCCATAAGGCCGCGACCGGCGAGCGGCAACCGCGCCACGATGCCGACGGTGATGATCAGCGACACGCCGTTGCCGACGCCCCGCTCGGTGATTTGTTCGCCAAGCCACATGAGCAGCATCGTGCCCGTCGTCATGATGAGCACCGTCTGGATGCGATACCACCAGATGTGATCGGGATTGAGAACAAGCGAGCCAACCAAAGTCGGAAACTGTTTGGTGGGATTTTCCCAGCCCATCGCAAAATACAACCCCTGCCCCAAACACAGGAAAACCGTCATCACCCGGCCGATCTGGATGATTTTTGCCCGCCCGCCTTCCTCGCGCGACAGCTTGCTCAACTGCGGAATGACGGCCGTCATCAATTGCAGGATGATGGTCGCGCTGATGTAGGGCATGATGCCCAGAGCGCCAATGGCGCAGCGCTCGTAACCGCCGCCGGCAAACGTGTTGTAGATGCCCAGCAATCCGCCGCCATTCTGTGAATTTGCGTCGAAAAAGTCCGCCAGCGCCTTTCCGTTCAAACCGGGTATGGTGATGA
>JBEKRA010000257.1:0-4056 GCA_049519195.1 Verrucomicrobiota bacterium | reverse complement strand
CGGATAAATTTACAGCAAGTCCCCCGATGGCAAGAACCCTGATTCCTCAAGCTGCAACATTCCCCAGTTGTGAGTTTATACGCCACAAATCATGAACACCCGGCACTTTCTGGACGCACCGTAATTTACACAATATTATTTGAGCTTCAACAAGACAAATTCTGATTTGTTTTCGGGAAGCGGCTTGGAACGTGCCGGCGAGTTTCGGCAATCCGGAAAAACGCCGGCGTGACGCCAGCGCTCCCAGGATGGCCGCGCAGTTTGGTTGAAATTGGCCGCCGCCTCCCGCAGACTGTCCGCGTGAAACGGACAAATCTACTCGCGCTGCTGTTTGCCGCCGCGCTGCTGGCCGGCTGCAAAAATTCACAGGACACCTCCCCGCCGCCGTCCCCTGAAAATTCGCTGCCCACGCAGGCGCAGCCGAAATTGCCGACGGTGAAGCTTTATCTCGGCGCCGAAACGCTGGACGCCGAGCAGGCGCTTACCGGGCGCGAGGTGCAGACCGGCATGATGTTCCGCACGAACATCCAGGATTCCGATTCCATGATATTCGTTTTTCCGCAGCCTTTTCAGGCGTCGTTTTGGATGAAGAACTGCCCTGAATCCATTTCCGCCGCCTACATTGACCCGGCCGGCGTGATCCAGGAAATCCACCATCTGGAAAAGAACGACACCAACGGCGTTGTGGCCGCCTCGGCGAACATCCAATACGTTCTGGAAACTAGCGACGGCTGGTTCGGGCGGCACCACATCGGCGTCGGCACAGTCATTCGCACCGAGAAGGGTTTGTTGCAGGAAACGTATTTTGGAAACCGCCAATGATCTCCCACGCGAAATCCAACAAACTTTTCGCCGAGGCGTTGAAATACATTCCCGGCGGCGTGAATTCGCCGGTGCGCGCGTTTCGCGCCGTCGGCGGCCAGCCATTTTTCGTGAACAAAGCCAAAGGTGCGCGCGTCTGGGACGTGGATGGCAATGAATTGATTGATTACGTCTGCACCTGGGGGCCGGCGATTCTCGGCCACGCGCATCCGAAAATCATTTCCGCCGTCAAGTCCGCCGCCGACCGCGGCACGAGTTTCGGCATTCCCAATCCATTTGAAGTGACGATGGCGAAGTTGATTTGTGAATTGGTGCCGAGCGTCCAAAAGGTTCGCATGACGAATTCCGGCACGGAGGCGTGCATGAGCGCCATCCGGCTGGCGCGCGGTTTCACGAAGCGCGACAAAATCATCAAGTTCGACGGCTGCTACCACGGCCACGTGGATTCGCTTCTGGTGAAGGCCGGCTCTGGCGCGCTGACTTTTGGCCATCCGGACAGCGCGGGCGTCCCGTCGGCGTTCACACAGCACACGATTGTCCTGCCGTTCAACGACACCGGCGCGGTGAAGACCGCGTTTCGCGCGAACAAAAATAAAATCGCCGCCATCATCGTCGAGCCGGTTCCGGGCAACGCGGGGCTTTACCTGCCCAAGCCGGGTTATCTGGAATTTCTCCGCGAAGTAACGCGGGCGGCCGGAGCGCTGCTGATTTTCGACGAGGTGATGACGGGCTTCCGGCTCGCGCGCGGTGGCGCGCAGGAGCGTTTTGGAATCGCGCCGGATTTGACGTGCCTCGGCAAAATCATCGGCGGTGGGCTGCCGGTGGGCGCGTTTGGCGGCCGCGCGGACATCATGGATTTTCTCGCGCCGCTCGGCCCGGTGTATCAGGCGGGCACGTTGAGCGGCAATCCGCTGGCAATGGCGGCTGGCATCGCGGCGTTGCAAGAATTGTCGGAGGGACAAGTTACACGAGTCCCAAAATCAGAAATCAGGTCAGGGACTCGTGTAACTCGTCCCTCCGAAACAGACGCCTATGCGCAACTCGAACAGCTTGGCGTGCAGCTTGAAGCGGGCATGAGGGACGCGGCGAAGTCGGCGAAAATTCCGGTGACGTTCAACCGCTGCGGCTCGATGTTCTGCGGATACTTCACCGGCGGGCCGGTCTGGAATCTGGCGGATGCGATGAAGAGCGATCGCGAGCGGTTCAAAAAGTTCTTCCATGCGATGCTGGCGGATGGTATTTATCTGGCGCCATCGCAGTTCGAGGCGGGTTTCATTTCCACGGCGCACACGGCGGCGGACATTGGCCGGACGGTCAAATCGGCGGCCAAAGTGCTCCGCGGAGTGTAACCTTTTTCGAGGCGTGGCGTCTGACAAAACATCTCGCCGTTCCATAAAGGCGCGGCGGTTTGAGAACCAACACTGTAACAGAAAACTTATGAAATTATCGAAATCATTGATTATTGCCACACTTGTGGCCGGCAGCCTGTTCGCCGGCAGCGCCGTGCTTCAGGCGCAAACCAACACCAATATGCCGCCCGCAGGCCCGCGCGGCCCCGGCATGAGAGGCGGCGGCTCGGGCGTGGATGCGATCGCCACGACACTCAAGCTGGACGACGCCACAAAGGCCAAGGTCAAAACCATCATCGACGCGCAGCAGAAGAAAATCAGCGAATTGCGCGCGGACACCGCCCTGTCGCCGGAAGATCGCCGGACCAAGATGCTGGCCATCCGTGATGAAACGGCCACTCAAATGAAAGCCGTCCTGACGGCGGATCAATTTGATCAATGGCAGAAGATGAACCAGCCGCGTCTGCGCCGCGGCGCGCCGGCTGCCGCGCCGGCTGCTGTTCCAGCCGCTGCACCAGTTGCCGCGCCGGCTGCCGCGCCGGCTGCCGCACCAACTGCCGCACCGAAAAAATAATCTGTTTGAAAATGCACAAATGGGGACGGCCACGCGCCGTCCCTTTTTGTTTTTGACACGAATTCAGAAATTGGAATGCGCGGGCGATAAAGTCCGTGGGGAGCGCGTGCCGCGTGCGCTCCCAACTTCAAAATTTGGGTTTGGAAATCAGCCGGCGGCGGGTGACAAATCCAGAAGACGCGCCTGCGGAATCCGTTTGGCGATAATCAGCCGGACGAGATTCACCCAGCGCTGGCAGCGGTCGAGCACGATGCCGTCGGAAGTGGCGATGATCTGGCCGGTGTGCGACAGGACATGGTCCGGGCTGAAGGTCAGTTCCGCTTCCATTTTCCAGCCGGCGGCGGCGGCGGTTTTGAGGATGAGGGTTTTGAGGCGTCCGCTGTTGGAAACCGGTTTGTCGAGCCACCAGCGGCAGCAGCTTACGCCCCAGGCCAGCGCGGTTTCCCCGATCAATTGCAGGGCGGGCAGCGTTTCGTTCATCTTGCGATAACGCCGGTGGATGCCGGCAATGTCCCGGCAGCAGCCGTCGCGGCCCGGCAGAACAATCCCGCCCGCCAGCGCGCTTTCGAGAAGCGTCAGCACGTTGTAACCGTCCAGCCAGAGTTCCTGTCCCCGGAGTTGGGCCGGTTCAACGCTGCGCTGCTGGCGGCGTTGCGCGTCTTCGCGGGAGCAGGCGTAGCGGGAAACGGCCATGCGCTGGCGGCTGGTGAGCGAATAACGGTTGCCCGCCAGTTCGAGGGCGGAGCGCGCAGCGTAGCCGCGATCGAGCAGCCAGCACAGGTCGCCGGCGGCGGCGCGCAAGGCTGGGAGCTGCCGGCCGGCAAAAAGCCGTTCATCCTGGGGCGCGAGGCCCCGGTGTGTTTGATGGCTGGCCATGGGAAAAGATTGGCACAATGCGGCCCAAAAATCATCTTTCTTGATTCCAGGCCGGTAAAGATGGCCCAGGGCGGCGGGCACCCGGATGATTGACGGCAAGAAGTGAGGGTTGTCGGAGGCATTATTACAGAATTTTTACCCTTGCCTTTCCTCAAGGCTGTCCTTTAATGACTCATATGCGAATTGATTTTTTCTTGGTCAATCGAATCGGACAACTTTTCTCCACACGAAATCATCGGCAGGCTGAATCTCTCTGCCGATCAAACCAAAAGGAATAATCATGAGTGAGGTAGCACAAAATATGGGATGGGCCGTGGTGTTCTCGGCACTTGGCGGCGTCATTGGCCTCGGACTGGTAATGCTGGCATCCATGGTTTTGCCGAAACTGATCGAGCGCATGACCCCCAATATTGACGAGGAAAAAGAAATCGCGCG
>JBEKRA010000256.1:0-4071 GCA_049519195.1 Verrucomicrobiota bacterium | reverse complement strand
TTCGTCCCCGCAAGTCGCGTCGCCGTCGAGAATTTCGGGAAGCTGGCCGAGGCAGCCTTCGTTCAACAGTTTTTCCGCGCTGCCGAGATAACTTTTCGCCGCCGCCACCGCCGCCGGCGAAAATTCCCACGCGCGGGCGAGCGCCTCGCAAAACGCCGGCAACGTCCACATCCACGCCGTGCCGTTGTGATACGCCGGCTTCCGGCGCGTGTCCTCGTCGCCTTCGTAACGCGGCCAATACGGTTCGGCCGGATTGTTCAAAAGCCGGCCGTCGTTGCCGTAAATGGGCAACGGAACCGAAACCGGCAGCGGCGCGAGCGACCGCAACGCTCCGGGCACTACGAGGTATTTCCGCGCAGCCTCGACGCAGCGTCTGGCGCGTTCGCCGGTGACGAGGCCGAGGCTGACGGCGAGCAGGCCGTTGCTGCGGAGCGCGTCGTCCGCTTTAGCCTCGGCGGCGCGCTGCCCGTTTTTCGCAATCAACAAATCCGTAAACCAGCCTCTCTCTTCGAGCCAGAACAATTTGTTGAACGAAGCGGTCGCGCGTTCGGCAAGGCCGCGCCATTTTTTCTGTTGTTGGAGTTCACGCTTTAGCGTGTTCGGGGAACAAGCTGAAGCTTGAACTCCAACATCTCCACTAATTTTTTCCAGCAATCGCAGCAGCCGTATCCACAGGACTTGAATCTCGACCGGATAACCCTCGCGCGGCGTGCCCGCCGGATGATTTGTGTCCATCCAAGTGAAATGGCTTGGACTCCAGATTAGCGCGGAATCCGCATCCATGCGGATGCCGTTGGGCGTGCCTTTGGAATAATTGTCCGCGATGCTCGCCAGCACGTCGCGGGTGGTGCGGCCATTTTCGTCCACGCGCGTCGCAAAAAAATTGGAGTGCGCGGACGTGTCCGCGCTTTTGGACGACGCGACACGTCGCATCGTTGAAAGCGGCGACGTGTCGCCGCACTCCAAAGCCGCCAGATCTTCGCACGCGATGGCAAACCACAGCGGCGCGTCGGACGTGTCGCGGTTGGAAACATCGCTGCCGTGAATGGTGTTCGGCAAGGTGCCGTCCTTCTCAAATTTTGCGAAAGTGAGCAGGAGCTGCCTCACCTCGTTCACCAGCCCCGCCGTCAGCAGCCCGCGCGCGCAAATCAGCGAGTCGCGCCCCCAGTCCAGAAACCACGGATAACCGGCGATGACCGTCCTGCCTTCGCCGCGCCGGACGACGAATTGTTTCGCGGCATTGGAAAGTTGCTGTTCAAACGAGGCACCAGGCTGGAGTTCACGCTTTAGCGTGCTGCCGGAACAAGCTGAAGCTTGAACTCCAACGTGTGATACATCGGTTTCGGCGGTGACAACGAGCGTCACGTTTGCGCCTTTGGCGAGAGGAATTTCAAACCAGCCGGGGCTGTAGGCGTCGCCGCTGCCAACGTGGCCGCGCGATTGTTCGACCGGATGCGGAATGTTCTCGCACCATTCCGGCTGCGGATGATATTCGCCAGCGTCGGCGAAAACGCGCAGTTGCCGGTCGGGCGCGGGCGTGAACGCGAAGCCAATTCGATGTTGGATGTTGGATGTCGGATGTTGGGTGTTTTCCATTCCCAACGGATGCGTGTTCGATGAGAAATGATGCTCCGCGCCGCCGTTGCGCCTGGTTTCCCAATGAAAATTCCGGTCCTCGATGTCAAAGCGCACCGTCAGGCGCACGTCGGCATCGGCGGGCAGTTGCTTTCCGCTCGCGCGCCCGGCGCTGGGGCGGCTGAACTGAAAGACCGTCGTGTTTTCCCCCCCGGCCATTTCGGCGCGCAATTCGATTTCCACCGTGCGACCGTCGCCGGCGCTGGCGACAAAATTCCAGACAGCGGGCGGGCCGATTTCAAACGACGCGAGGTTTTTGAAATCCAGCGGCGAGAGAAAGCCGTCGGCGTTCACCCAGACACGGAGGCGCTTGACAAAAACGTGTCGGTCCACCGGAAAATCCGGATTCAAATTGGCGCCGAGGACGCAGTCGTATTTGGAATTCACGCGGCCCAAATCCACGCAGATGCGCGCCATGCCGCCGCGGCCGTTGGTCAGCAGGACAAGGTCGTTGGAGCGCGGAGCGCGGAGTGCGGAGCGCGGAGTGGAAGACAGAAAACAAATCGCGGCGGAAACATTTTGCGAAGTCGCGGCGTAACGCTCCAAAATCAATTCGGCGTCGCCGCAAAATAGTGGCGCAAAGCAGGCGACGTGGACATTGTCGGCCGGAATGGATTGGACATGAATTGCGCCCGGATTTTCATTCCGCCCTCCGCACTCCGCACTCCGCATTTGCAGCGTGGCGCGGAATGGCGCGGTGTCCTGAACCAGCAGCCAATGGCCCGGTGGAACAAGAGTGACGCGGCGGCGGTCAATCAGCGTCCATTCCACCACGCGCGGAAAGATATTCCCCGCTTCAACTTCGGACAGCAAACCGGCGAGCGTTTTAGTGGCGCGCGCATCCTGCCCGCGAGATTCAAAACCCGCAGGCTCGAAGCCTGCGCCACCAAATTCGGCGGCGGCGGCGAGAAAATTCTTCGGCGAGCGCTCGACTTGTTCCGCCAGCCAGCGCCAGTCTAACCCGCCCACGATTTCCGAGGGAATGATCTTGTTGAGCGACTCCAGCGCCCATGCGGCCTGCGCGCGGGCACGGCGGTAATCATCGCCGCTCAAGCCGGCGGGTTTTTCGGCCGGCGCGAGGCAGAAGGCGGCGCCGGGCGCGAGAGTGAAGGTGAATTTTTCCTTTCCGGCGGAAATTTCCGGCAGCATCTGGCCGAGCAAGTCGAATTTGAAATTTGAAATTTCAGATTTCAAATTGCCCGGAGCGCCGGTCTCCGACCCGGCGTGTTTGGACGATGGTTCTGGTTCGAGCCGGGCCGGAGGCCGGCGTTCCAGCGCAACCGAATTTTCCTTTTCAATGTCGGTGTTGACCAAAATCAAAACCGAGTCTTTGCCTTCCGCCGATTCGCGGAGCAGCGCGTAAATTGGCGAGTCGGGCTGGCTGACTCGCGTGAGTTTCGCGCCGTCAAAAAAACAGGGATGGTCGGAGATAAGCCGGTTCAGCCGAGCAAGTTCGGGAACGATGTTGTCGGCGCTGTCCCAATTCAGGCCGGTGCAGCCGTGGACGAGGATTTTTTCGGTGGCCAGCCATTCGACGCCGCAGGTGAAGCCGAAGCCGCCGCTTGGACTCGTCAGCGCGCACAGGCGGTTCCGCAGCAGCGACCACGCGCGGCCTTTTTTGGCGAGCCGGTCGTTGTCATGCGTTTCGGAATAGTGAACGTAGTTGCCGACGCGTTCACTATGGCGGTTGGCGTAGTCGAGATACCACGCGACGTCGCGGCCGGAATAATTTTGGAACAGCTCGGAGAAAGACCATTGCATGCCGCCTTCGGTGAGGAGCGCTTCGGTGGCTTCCCAGGAACCGCCGAGGCCTTCGAGCAGGAAAATCGTTTCCGGAAATTCGTCCTGCACGCGGGCGATGATGTATTGCCAGGCGGGCACGGGGATTTTGTATCCGGCATCGCACCGAAAACCGTCAACGCCGCGCCGACACCAGGTCAGTAGTGAATCAGCAATGATGTCCCAAAGCGCGACATTGTGTTGTTCGAGTTCGACGAGGTCTTCCCAGACGGTGCCCCAAGCGCCGGGGCTGGTGAACTCGCCGTCGGTGGTTTTCAGGAAAAACTCCGGATGATTTTCCTGCAAGATCGAGCCCCAGCCGGTGTGGTTGATGACAATGTCAATGAAGACGCGCGCGCCGAGCGATTGCGTGGCACGGGTGAGCTCGCAAAACTGGTCCGCGCCGGTGGTGCGCTTGTCGAATTCAACCAGCGCCGGATCCACGGCGGTCAAATCGAGTGCGGCGTAGGGGCTGCCGAAGCGCCCGAAGCGCGCATAAGTCGTGGGCGTCGGATGCACGGGCAACAGGAGGAGGATGCGGCAGCCGAGCGTCTGGACGATGTGCGGCAACTGGCGCGTCAGGTCCCGAAGCTTGCCGGACGGCGGGATGACGGCGAAATTTTTCCCGTCGAGCGCCTTGATTTGCGCCTCGATTTT
>JBEKRA010000255.1:0-4076 GCA_049519195.1 Verrucomicrobiota bacterium | reverse complement strand
CGCTGATTTGCGGCGTCCACATGATGCCCAAGATAATGCCGCAAGCAGCGATTGAACCAGCCGCAACCATTGCCACGGCATACCCTGCCGCTTCTCCACCGCTGCCACCCATGCCGAGCATTTTGCGAACGAAAATAAATTCGCCGATGGTGAGCGCGGCACTGAAGACAGCCTTGAAAATAATCTTCGCCGGGTCATCACTGCGCTTTAGCGCCAGCACCATAAGCCAGACGAAAAAGGCCAGACCGATGACCGGCAAAGCGACATCCACCACGATTTCCAGGATTTGACTCATGGTTGCTGGCGCAAAACTCGTTCCATTTTGGAGCGGGCGCAAGCAATTTCTGGGGCGGTGCTCCGCGACCGCAGGGCAAATCCGCTTTACTCGCCCGCCGGCACGGTTCATTTTTTGCGCGGACTGAAATGAATCGCGAAGCGTTGAACAAATTTTGCGAGCGTGGAATTCTTGGCCTCGTGCTCGCCATCCTGGTTTTCGGCCCGCTGGCGATGGGCGCGGTGGACGCGCCGGCATTTCTAGTCATTCAAGCCCTCACCATCGGCGTGATGCTGTTGTGGGCGCTGCGGATTTGGGCCAGCCCCAAGCCGCAACTGCTCTGGCCGCCGTTTTGCTGGGTCGTGCTGGCGTTCGCGGTTTACGCCGTCGCGCGCTACCTCACGGCGGACATCGAATACGTCGCGCGGCAGGAAATGATCCAGGTGCTGATGTATGCGTTTCTGTTTTTTGCCATCGTCAACAATCTTTACCGGCAGGAAGCGGCGCAAATCATCGGGTTCACCGTGATATTTCTGGCGATGGCCATTTCCGCCTGCGCGGTCTGGCAATTTTTCACGCACTCGAACCATGTCTGGAGTTTCACCTCGCCTTATCCGGGCCGCGCGTCGGGCACTTACATTTCGCCAAACAACCTGGCCGACTTTCTGGCAATGCTCCTGCCGCTGGCCACCGCCTATGTTCTGGCCGGGCGGATGAAACCGGTCACGCGGATTTTTCTCGGTTACGCGGCGCTGGTCATGGCGGCGGGGCTGGCGGTGACGTTTTCGCGGGGTGGCTTGGCGGCGGCCGCCGCCGGTTTGCTGGCGCTGCTCGGCATTTTGCTCGGCCATCGCCAGCATCGGATTCCGGCGCTGTTGCTGCTGGTTGTTCTCATCGGAGGCGGCGTGTTTTTCACAAGGATTTATCTGGGGAAAACATTCGCTTACATCTCGCGCTTGGAAGGGATGGTGAACACCGGCCAGGTGGAATTCAATGTCCGGCGGGACATGTGGACGGCGGCGGAACGGATGTGGCTGGATCATTTCTGGTGGGGCGTCGGCCCGGCGCATTACGATTATCGTTTCCGCGAATACCGTCCGGAGCGCGTCCAGAGCCGGCCCGACCGCGTGCATAATGATTACTTGAACCTGCTGGCCGACTGGGGCGCGACCGGCGGCCTCATCGTGATGGGAGGCATGGCGGCGTTTGCCGCCGGCTTGTGGGAAACGCGAAAACGGGTCCGGCGCGCGGACCGGGATCTGGGCGGCCGCGGCACGAGCAACCGCTTCGCCTTTTTTCTCGGCGCGTCCGCCGGCTTGCTGGCGCTGGCGGTTCATTCCGTGGTTGATTTCAACCTGCACATTCCAGCCAACGCGATTTTGGGCGTCACGCTGCTGGCGTTGTTGACCAGCAATTTGCGGTTTGCGACGGAGCGTTACTGGTTGAGCGCGCGGCTGCCCGTGAAAACGCTGGCGACGGTCGCGCTCGCGGGCGGCATCGTGTATCTGGGCTGGCAGGGCTGGCGGCGCGGCAACGAATGCATCTGGCTCCATCGGGCGCAGTCGCCCTCGCTGCTGGTGCTGGAGCGGGCGGCGCTGTTGGAAAAGGCGTTCGCCGCCGAACCGGGAAATTTTGAAACGGCCTACAACATCGGCGAGGCATATCGCATGCAAAGTTTTGAAGGCGGGACGGATTACCCGGCACAGGCGGAAACGGCCATGGGCTGGTATGCGCGCGCCCGGCAGCTTGACCCGTTTGACGGCTACAATTATTTGCGAACCGGCATGTGCCTCGACTGGCTGGACCGCCACGCCGAGGCCGGTCCGTTTTACCGCGCCGCCGAACGGCTCGATCCCAACGGCTATTTCACCGTCGCCAACATCGGCTGGCATTACATCCAGGTGGGCGATTACCTCGCCGCCCGCGAGTGGCTGGAGCGTTCGCTGCGGCTCGAATGGAGCAGGAATGTCATCGGCCATTCCTATCTCGGCTGGGTTGAACAAAAACTGGTCGAAAATGCCTCTGGCAAGAGCCGCCTGCCCCCCGGTTTTTGAACAAAAAAAATCGGGAATTATCGGTTGACATCCGGCTTTCCGCTTTTATACTGGCGATGGATAGTTAAACTCCGAAAAGCCATTATGAAATTGTTACAAGCTTTCGTTTCGGCGCTCATAGGCGGTTTAGTTTTGACGCTCGCCGCCGGCGCGCACGCCCAATCCGCCGTCAAACAATATGCCACCATCGTCCGCATGCAGGGTGAGGCGCGCTATGCCGGCGGCGACAACGTGTGGCATCCGCTGACGGTCGGCCAGACTCTCGGCCCCGGCAATGTGATCCAGTCGGCGCCCAAAGCCAAAGTGGATATTGTCCTCGGCGACAAAATCATCGGCCACATTGCGCCCTTCCCCGACAAAGTGGCGCCCGCCGTTGACGCCAATGTCCGCGACATGATTTCCTACAAGGCCATAGCGGAACAGAACGTGATTCGCATGGAGGGTGACACCGTGCTGGCGATTGACAAATTGTCGGCTGCTAACATGGGCGTGGACACCAAGAGTGACACGGAACTGGATTTACGCCAGGGAACCATCTTTGGCAGCGTCAAAAAACTTTCCGCTGAGTCAAATTACCTGATTAAAACACCCAATGGCATCGCCGGTGTCCGCGGCACGACGTTCATGATGAGCGCCAACGGCGTCGTCACCGTCATTTCCGGCTCCATGGTGGCTTCCCATGTCGGCCCCAACGGTCAGGTCACCACCGTGGTTTTGGGTCCCGGCGACCAATATGACCCGGGCTCCGGCCAGACCACACATCTCACAACGCCGGAATTGCAGTTGGCGGAACAAACCGCTGTTTTTACCGTCACCATCGAGGAAGGCATCATTTCGTTCGAAAATGACCGCACCATCGTTTACGTTTCGCCAACTCACGGCAATCCCAATGACCATGGCGATGGGTCGTGGCCGTGGTGATTGATGGCGTGGTGGCAACAACGCCAGTGCGGGCGAAACTTTGACTTCCGGCCGGCCGGAGTTTTTCAACGTGACCAGAGCAGCCTTGAGTTGCTCTGGTTTTTTGTTTAATCCGATGTGGTGAAACTCAAGCCCCTCAAACGCGCGCCGGTCCTTCTGGCTCTGGCCGTCCTCGCGCTCGTTTGCGGCCTGCGGCTGGCGGGGCTGGATTTTTTCGAGCGGCTGGAACGGATGACATATGACCTGCGCGCGCGAACCGCGCTGCATTTTCCCGCGCCCGCCGCCACCAACCTCGCCTTCGTCTCCATCGAGGAATCCAGCATCGCCGCCGTGAAGAATGGAAGCGCCGGTTTCCATTTCGGCCTCTACTGGCCGCGCGAAGTCCATGGCCGGCTCGTCGCGGAATTGTCCGATCAAGGCGCGAAAGCCGCCGCGCTGGACATCCTGTTCGACGAATTGCGTTCCGACCATCCGCCGGTGCAGATGGCGGACGGCTCACTTGTCGAAAGCGACGATTATTTCGCGCGCCAGATGCGCCGCGCCGGCAATGTGATTCTGGCCGACACTGGCGACGCCTCGCTGCCCGGCTTGTTCGCGACCAACGCCCTCGCCCTCGGCGACATCACGACCGTGAAGGATTCCGACGGCGTGCTGCGCCGCGTCAAAGCCTTCCGGATTTACCGCCAGTGGCATTCCGCTTTCAAACAAGCCGAAGCTGACCCCGGATTTGGCATAAATTTAACGAAGGCAAAAGTCGAACCCGGCCAGATTATTTTGCCGCGTTCAAACGGCGAAGAAATCAAAGTGCCGGTTGACGCGGGAACGAA
>JBEKRA010000254.1:0-4081 GCA_049519195.1 Verrucomicrobiota bacterium | reverse complement strand
TTCGCAACGGCGGCTCGGCGCGCATGGAAGAAGGCACGCTTGTCATAGAGAACGCGTCGTCGGTGATGTTGCTCACGCACATCGAGTATTTCCCCGATTACAGCGAGGACAAAGTTGAAGCCCTGCGGCAGGCGGTGGAAGGAATCGCGCCGGATTATTCCGCGCTGCTGGAACGGCATCGCGGCGTTCAATCGGAGATGCTCAACCGCGTCACCGTGGATTTCGGCGGCGACTCGCAATACGGCATGGCGGTGGAAGAACTTCTTTCCGATCAGCGGTCGCGACCGGACTTTTCGCCGGCCTTGCTGGAGAAGATTTTTGAAATGGGCCGCCACTGGTTCATCCTCAACAGCGGCAAATATCCGAGCATCGCCGCCGAGGTCAACTCCACCATCAACCTGCAAACGGCGGGTGCCGTGCAAGGCGGCCTGCGCGAAGGCATGGAAGCCTACTTCAATTGGATGGAAAGCCTCGCGCCGGATTGCCGCGCCAACGCCAAAAACATTTTCGGTTTTCGCGGCGCTTCGTATCCGCTGTTTCCAGACAAGGGTGTCGGCGTCAATTTCTATTACACCAGCGGCCCCGCGGGCAAAGCCGGGCCTTACTGGATCTCCGCCGGAGGCTGGTGCGTGCGTCCGTTCTGGGACCACTACCTGGCCACCGGCGACGTGGAATTTCTCCGCAACCGCGTCGTGCCGGCATATAAAGAGCTGGCGCTTTTTTACGAGGATTTCCTGACGGCCACCGACAAGAATGGAAATTACATCTTCGCCCCATCCTTCTCGCCAGAGAACAATCCCACCAGCACGGACCCGTCCGGCCCGGTGCTGGTGAATGCCACCATGGACATCGCAGTCTGCCGCGAAGTCCTGACCAATTTGATCTGGGCCTGCGAGATTCTGGGCACCGACGCCGACAGCGTGGCGAAATGGAAAGCGATGCTTGCGAAGATGCCACCATACTTACTCGAAATGGACGGCACGCTGAAGGAATGGGCCTGGCCCACCCTGCAGGAACGTTACAGTCATCGGCATGTGTCTCATCTCTACGGAGCCTGGCCCGGCGACGAAATTGATCCCGACCGCACGCCGCAACTCGCGCGCGCCGCCGAGATCGCCGACCGGAGGCGCACGTTCGATGTGATGACCAACGCAGTCGCAGGCGAAACTCTGCCTGCTTATGCCCGCTGCCATCGCGCTTTGGCCGGGGCGCGGCTCAAAGACAACATCATCGTGGAAGTCCAATTGCGGCAATTGATGGAGCAAGGCTACGTCAGCACCTCGCTCCGCTGTTCGCGCGATCCGTATGGCGGGCCCGTGCCGGACGCGCATGGCGGAATTCCCGCCATCATCATGGAAATGCTGGCCTACTCCCGTCCCGGTGTGATTGAAGTGCTTCCCGCGCTTCCTGCTTCGCTGGTAAAAGGAACGATCAACGGAATGCTGCTCCGCACTTTTGCGCGGCTGGATAAACTGGCTTGGGACATGGAAGCCCGGACCGTGGACCTGACTGTCACCTCGGTGAGAAAGCAAAACGTCACGTTGATTGCCCGGCATGGCATCGAAAAGATCTCCACACCCGGCGGCGTTTTGGCGACGAAGCCCCAGTCGGGTGGGGCCAACTGCGACCTGCACCTGCCGGCGGGAAAGCCGGTGGAAATTCATTTGAAGCTTGCCTGGCGCGAGCCGCTTGATTGGGCCGGTCGGGTCACTTGAATCGTGTGACTCGAATCGCCATGCAGGGCTTGCCCGGCAGCGTAATGCTGCGCCCGTCTTTGTCGGCGTAGGCGCCATCGCGCGCTGATGGCAACACGATTGCGATATTGCGATATTGCCATGTGGCGGCTCATCCGCCATAACTGCACTATCCAGAGCAACGGTTATGAAGTTGTTTTTCTTTCTCTTGGCGCTGGTCACCGGCGCGGCAGCCTGTGCCGAGCCGCTCACCAACAAAGTCCTGATCATCGGCATTGATGGCTGCATGAACAGCGCGCTGGCCGTGGCACGGACTCCTAATCTGAACGCGCTCAAATCCAATGGCTGTTACACCGTCCGCGACGTGTCGGATCCGGTGACGCACAGCGCCGCCGCCTGGACGAGCATCTTCACGGGAGTCTGGGGCGACAAACACGGCGTCACCGACCCCGGCAATACTTTCACGGGCAATCACCTCGCCCAATATCCCAGCTTTTTCGCCCGGCTTGAGGCGTTCAACAGCAACTGGAACACGCTCGTCTTCGCCCGTTGGGCGCCGATCACCAACGCCACGCCGGATGCCGACGTGAAGCTCGCGTTTGATACCGACGCCGCCGTCACCGCCGAAACCTGCCGCCGGCTGACCAACTCGAATCCGGACGTGTTCTGGATGATTCTGCTCGACGTGGACTCCGCCGGTCACAGCTACGGCTGGGGACCGGCGGTGACCAATTACGTCCGCGCCATCGAAACCGCCGATGGCCGCGTCGGACAAATCATCGGCGCGCTCACCAATCGCGCGACTTATGGCCAGGAGAATTGGCTCGTCATCGTGCAAACGGACCACGGCCAGCATGACGATCCGGACCCCGAAAAGTCGCGGATTGTCTGGTCCATCGTGAGCGGACCGTCGGCGGCGCGCGGTGTGATGTGGCCGTCACCGAGCACGGTGGACATCTGTCCAACCGTATTGACGCACATGGGCGTCCCGCTGAACCCGGCGTGGAAACTCGATGGACGAGTGGAGGGCCTGCCGCTTCCACCCGTCCGCTTTGGAACAAACCTGGTTTTCAACGGCAACGCGGAATGGAGTTCGTGCGCCAGCCAATATGCAACCAACCGCGGCATCGCCTGGTGGTTCGACATTTCCAGCACGACGCTGGGCGGCTATGGCTTGAACACTAACTTTCCGTCCGCTGCCAGCCCCGGCCCTCCGGATCGTGGCACCAATTTTTTTCTCGGCGGCACCACCAACGGCTGGATTTCCCAACGCATAGACATTGCCAGTCTCGCGGCGGACATTGACGATCCGGGCGCGGACTATGCGCTGTCCGGCTGGTTCGGAGGCAAGGGCGCAGAGGGAGATTCGGCCGCGCTGACCGCGCGATTTCTCAACGAGACCGGCGCGGTGCTGGGTTCGGATGTCGTCGGCAATGTGTCGCCGGGCGACCGCTTAAACACGACCGGGTTGCTTGAGCGCGACGTCATGGGCACGCTCCCCGCCGGCACTCGCTTTGTCGAGTTCACCCTGACCAACCATGTTGTCTCCGGTTGGAACGATGGGAGCGCCGACAATCTTTCGTTCGTGCTGACGCCCCGGCCGGATGCGCCGCCGCATATCCTTGCGCACGGCCCCGACGCCGCCGGTTGGCGGGTGGAAGTATTGACACGAACCAACCGGCTCTACGTTTTGGAACGTTCGCTGGACCTTGAAACGTGGATGGCGGCCGCCCCGCCTACAGTCGGCACCGGCGTCTCGCAGTTGCTGACAGATACTAACCCACCCGCCAGCCAGGTATTCTATCGCATCGGCATGCTTCGGCCGTAAATGCAAACGGACCTGGCTTAATTCTTTCCAATGGATTGGACGCTCTTGCGTCAACGCGTCGCCGCGCAACTCGACAGATCCATTCAACCGGGAAATCAGATCGAATTGTCGCCGAGTTCTACCGGGTTTCCACAAATTCTGGTTCGTAGGGTCCGAGTGAAAAACCGTCGTCGTATTCTCGGTCGAGAAGAATGCTGCGAGAGTGACCTTTCAACTCCACGCGTTTGGCGGTGCCGTCCAGGTTCAGGTAGAGGATATGCGTCGCATTGATTTGCCGGGCCATCACGCCTGCTGGCACCTCCGGGCCTGTCTTGATCGCAAGCTGTTTGATCGTTTCGCCGATGACCGCGTCCAGAAGCTCTTCTCTTGCGGGCAGGCCGATGTAAATGGCGGTGCCGGCCCCGAATTTGTGAGTCGTCACCACCGGATAATCCCGATCCAGACCTGCGCGTAGCCAGCAAACGTAGAACAGAAGATCGCGAGACCGGCGACGCTTCCGATGAAATGGCGCGGGAATTTGATCATGGCAGTCAGCGGGTTTTGACGACAATGGTTGCGG
>JBEKRA010000253.1:0-7003 GCA_049519195.1 Verrucomicrobiota bacterium | reverse complement strand
CGGCTTCAATTCGCCGAGATTGGCCAGGAGATAGCGGAGGCCAAACGCGGCGTGGATGAACTTCGCGTTGAGCGTGGATAAAACGATGTCCGCCACGTTCACAGTTTAGCAATGCGCGGAGTGCGGCGCAATGAAGCAGGGGCATGGCGGGTTGGAGTTCACGTTTCAGCGTGTCACCCGAACAAGCTGAAGCTGGAACTCCAGCGTTTTCAAGCCGGCGGGACGCCGCGGCTCCCGGGAAAAATCAGCAACCGAATTTATATTCCACCCGGCGGTCGAATCTGTTAAACTCTACCACCTATGACACTCGACGATATTTTGCTGGAGGCGGAAGACAAAATGATCAAGACCGAGCAGGTGGTCGCGAACGAGTTTGCCGGCGTGCGCACGGGCAAGGCGTCCGGATCGCTTGTCGAAAACATTGTCGTGGAGGTTTATGGCGCGCAGATGCGAATCCGCGAACTGGCCGGCATCACCACGCCGGAGCCGCGCATGCTCGTTCTGACGCCGTGGGACATCAACTCGCTGCATCCGATTGAGAAGGCCATTCAGAAGGCGAACATCGGAATGATGCCGGCCATCCACGGCAAGATCATCCGGCTGGCGTTTCCGGAATTGAGCCAGGAACGGCGGCAGGAATTCGTCAAGCTCATCAAAAAAATGGCCGAGGACGGGCGCGTGGCCATCCGGCACGTGCGGCGCGACGCGATGGAGCAGTTGAAGAAGCACGCGCATGACAGCGGGGTGTCCGAGGACCAGGAGAAGCAGTGCGAAAAGGATTTGCAGAAGCTGACCGAGGATTATGTCGCCAAGATTGACGCGCAGGTCGTCCACAAGGAAAAAGAAATCATGACGGTGTGACGGCGATTGATAAGGTATGCACTTTTTAACCAATAAATCTGCTGGACGAGGCTTAAGATTGGGACTTGCACTTGGATTTATTATGTTCTTTCTATTTGGCTTTGCACCTAGGATGTGGGGGCTGGGTTGAGTTCTAGATTTAATTAATACACCCGCTCTATGGCTGGCGCGTTGGCGGTCATATGACCTTAGATTACCACCCCAGAACGAAATTGGTGCATGGGGGCTTGTGCCGTGGGTAATGGTGTTAGTTTAGTGGACGCTAATTGGTTTTGTGGTTGGTCTCCTGTTGAGTCGTAAACGACAACGAAATAATCCAGGAGATTCAGACAAAAACACTGGGAACTGCTGAATTTCAATTTTGCGATTGGTGTGCCGACGGCCAACGGACGGATGGTTGCGATTTGTGATTTGAAAACGCCGCCTGGCGAATTCGGAATTTCAATCATGAATCATCAATCGTAAATCATAAATGAGTTAATGCGCCGGCGCATTCGTCGTGGATTCAAACCGGATGACTGTTTCATCGGGCCTGGCGTAGCCAAGTTTCTCGCGGGCGAGGCGTTCGATGGTTTGCGGATCGTTGCGCAAGGCGTCTATTTCGGCCTGAAGCCGCAGGGATTTTTCAGTTTCCTTCTGAAGTTCGGTTTCCAGCCGCAGCTTTTCCGCGCGCATCCGGGTGTTTTCCTGAATCAGCGGCAGGTAGCACATCCCAATCAGCAGCAACACGGCCAGCACGACGAGGCCAACGACGACTTTCGTCAGCTTGCTCCAGATGCCGAGGTCAACATTCACGCGGCGAGTTAAACACGCACGCGCCGTTGGCGAAAGCGGATTTTATTGTCAGCGCGCCCGCGAAGCGTTATCAATGGTGCGGATGATAAAGGCGTTGTTCCTTATATTTGAGTCGGAGGAGGCGTGGAACCGGTTGGCGCTTTTGCGGCGCGGAGCTGGTTACATCGTTGGGCTTTATCTTCTGCCGATGATGCTGATTGTGGGTGCAGTGGAGTGCTTTGGCCTGGTCAAGTGGGGCCGGTGGCAGTCGGTCATGGGGCAAATCAAAATATTCCCGGTGCGGGAGGCGTTGATTTATGAAACTGCGGAACTGCTGCTGATGGCGGTCATCATCCTGGCGGCCGCACATTTCATCAAGGCTCTGGGCGACACGTTTCATGTCCGAAACACCTACACGGAAACATTGACCGTGGTGGCTTACGGGTTAAGCCCGGTTTTTTTATTCCGGCTGCTCGATATTTTCCCGGCGGTCAATCTCTGGCTCCCGTGGGCCATTGGCATCATGCTCACCATTAAAGTGCTTTACCACGGCGTGCCGCGCATCATGCTGCCCGACCCGCCGGACGCCTTTGGCTTGTATTTCATGAGCGCCCTGCTGCTGGCCATGGTGACGGCGCTGGAGCGGCTCATCACCAACGGCTGTCTGGGCGGAAGTTTTCATCCGGCGCAGAATTTTGTCTCCGAACTCGCCGCCCGGCTGCCGTTCTGAAAAAGAGGGCGCCGGTCGAGCTACCTTTGCCGATGATTCTCGATGACACGATCGCTGCCATTGCCACGCCGCTCGGCGAAGGTGGATTGGCCGTCGTCCGCGTTTCTGGCGCGGAGGCACTCGCCATATCCGACAAGAGTTTTTTGCCCGCCGGCAACCATTCGCTGAAACCGTCCGCCGCGCCGTCGCACACGATTCAATACGGCAAAATTGTCCGTGGCGGGAAAGTGATTGATGAAGTGCTGCTTGCCGTTATGCGGGCGCCGCGCACGTTTACGCGCGAGGATGCGGTGGAGATTTCCTGTCACGGCGGCATTCTTCCCGCCAAGCTCGTGCTCGACACGTTGCTGGAAAATGGCGCCCGCCTGGCCGAGCCCGGCGAGTTCACGCGGCGCGCTTTTCTGAACGGTCGCATTGACCTAGCGCAGGCCGAGGCCGTCGCCGATTTGATCCATTCGCGCACCGAACTCGCGCTGGCCGCCGCCAACGAACAGCTCGCCGGAAAATTGTCGCAGCGCATCAACCGGCTGCGCGACGATTTGATGCACACGCTCGCGCACGTCGAGGCGCACATTGATTTCCCCGACGAGGACATCGCGCCGGACACAAAGGCGCAATTGCTGAAACGGTTGGAAGACGGCATCGCGTTCATGGACGAACTGTTGCGCACGGCGAATGAGGGACAAATTTTGCGCCGCGGCATCCGCGCGGCGATTGTCGGACGTCCGAACGTGGGCAAATCGAGTCTGCTCAACCAATTGCTCGGTCGCGACCGGGCCATCGTCTCACCAATTGCCGGCACGACGCGTGACACGATTGAGGAGACGGCAAACATCCGTGGTCTGCCGGTCGTGTTTATTGATACCGCCGGATTGCGCGAGGCGCGCGACGAGATTGAGCAGGAAGGCGTCCGCCGCAGCCGCGAATCGCTCGCCAGCGCGGAATTCATTCTCCACGTCCTTGATGCCAGTGGTCCGCTGACGAAGGCGGATGAAAAATATCTGGCCGAGTTCGCCGGCAAAAAACGGATTCTGGTCCGGAACAAAATTGATTTGCCGCGGAAACTAAGTTTGCCGAATGGTGTGGCGAGCGTCCCCGCGAGCCGAAACGAACGGCTCGTCAGCAGCCTCGCCCCACCGATTGTTGATGTCTGCTGCTTGAGCGGGCAGGGGATTGAGCAATTGAAGGACGCCATCAAGGAGCTGGTCTGGTCGGGCGAAATCAAGGCCGAGATGTTGCAGGTGATGATCAATTCGCGGCATCAGGACGCGCTGAACCGCGCCCGCGCGGGGACTTTGCGAACGATTGACGCCCTGCGCGGCGATGCGACGCTGGAACTCGTTGCCCTGGATTTGCGCATCGCAGTTGACGCCGTCGGCGAAATCGTCGGCAAAACGGCGACGGAGGATTTGCTCGACTCCATCTTCAGCCAGTTTTGCATCGGCAAATAATCACCAAACTTCCACCGGCCCTTTCGGCACAGGAATTTGTTCGCGGGTTGTTGACTCTGGCTCGCGCATGAATGACGCGACCATCGGCGGCGGACGGAAACGCGGCTGCAATTCGCCGTTTTCGTCGAGAAATTGCCACCGCCAGCGGATGTAATTGTCAAGCACCTCGTGAAATTCCGCGCGTGTGGAAACCTGCACGACCTTCTTGTTGAATTCGTGGCACGGGCCGAACCGCTTGGCATACCACGGTGCGACTTTGCGGAACATCCGAGGTTCGGGCGGGAGGTTTTCATCCGCGCCAAAATCCTCGTTTGGCGCGCCAGCGTCTTGGACTGCGCCAGCCCTCTGGCGCTTTTCGGGCGTCGGCTGCCCTTTTGAGAGCGGCAGAGGGCTGCCGCAGTCCAAAACCTGGCGGCGGTTCGTGACCTTCAAATATTGCAGCGTCCTCTGAAAAATCCACGGATCATAAAATGCGCCGCGCCCGATGCTCACGCCCGCACAGCCGGTTTCATCCAACATCTTCTTTGCAGCCTGCGGCGTGATGATGTCGCCGTTGCCGATGACCGGAATTGTTTTCACGGCTTCGACAACTTTGCGGATGCCGGCAAGGTTGACCGTTCCGCCGAAACCCTGTTCGCGCGTCCGCCCGTGGACAAAAATCCCCGCGACTCCCGCGTCTTCCAGCGCGCGCGCCAAATCCGGCGCGGTGATATTCTGGTCGTCCCAGCCGAGCCGCATTTTGGCCGTCACCGGAATTTTCACGGCGTTGGTCATGCCGCTGACGAGCGCGGCGGTTTTGCCGAGTTCGGTCATCATCGCGGATCCGCCGCCGACGTTGCAGACTTTGCGGACGGGACAGCCCATGTTGATGTCAATGGAAGCGATGCCGAGCGATTCTAGCATGAGCGCGGCGGCGCGCATTTCTTCTGGCACGGAGCCGAAAAGCTGGACGGCGAGCGGCGAATCGGCAGGGCGCGTTTCGATGAGCTTGAACGCCTTCGGATTTTTTTCCAGCAGCGAGCGGGCGTTGACCAGATCCGTGGTGCAAAGGCCGACGCCGCCGATTTCGCGCACGACGAGGCGGAAGGGCAGGTTGGTGTAACCCGCCAGCGGCGAGAGGAACAGGTTTGATTTCAGCGTCAGCGGACCGAGGCGCATGACTGAATTTAAGCCGAATTCCTTCATTGCGAAAGGGGTAATGCCATGTTAGCTTGCCATGCCTGATGTTCGACGACGACTTGAACCAACGCAAAGGTGACGACCGCGGGCCGAAGAAGCCGGCGGGCGGTTTCAATATTCCCACGTTCACTTGGGTCGCGTGGATTGCCATCCTTGGCTGCATCGTGGCTTGGTGGGCGCTGCACAGCCGCATGACGCCGCAGGCCGCGCCGTTGTCCACCATGGATTTTTTCCAAAAATTCCGGGCTAATCAGATTGCTTCGGCCACCGTCAACTTGAGTCAGCAAATGTCGGACGCGGCGGACATTGCTGGAACGTATTACAAGGCGGACAAGGATGGAAAAATCCTCGAACCGAAGGCGGAGGTGCCGTTTGTCGTTCCGAATGTTCAATTGACGCCGAGTCTGAAAGAAGAATTGCAGTTGAGTCCCGGCAAATCCGGCAGCGTCAAGTTCGCGCAACCCAATGCGATGCTTTCGGCGCTGGGCTACAATCTGTTGTTTTTCCTCGGCATCGCGCTGCTGTTCTGGTTTTTCTTCATCCGGCAGATCAAGATGGCCGGCAAAGGCGCCTTGAGCTTCGGCAAAAGCAAGGCCCGGCTGCTGCGAAGGACCGGAACAAAATCACGTTCAAGGACGTGGCGGGCGTGGATGAAGCCATCGAGGAAGTTTCCGAACTGGTTGAATTCCTGAAGGACCCGAAAAAATTCCAGCGGCTCGGCGGGCGCATTCCGAAGGGCGTGCTGATGGTCGGGCCGCCCGGCACCGGAAAAACTTTGCTGGCGAAAGCGATTGCCGGCGAGGCGGACGCGAGTTTCTTCAGCATCAGCGGCTCGGATTTTGTGGAAATGTTCGTCGGCGTCGGCGCGAGCCGCGTGCGCGACATGTTCGAGCAGGCGCGCAAAAACACGCCGTGTCTGGTGTTCATTGATGAAATTGACGCGGTGGGCCGCTCGCGCGGCCACGGTCTCGGCGGCGGCAACGACGAGCGCGAGCAGACACTCAATGCGCTGCTTGTCGAGATGGATGGCTTCGACACGCAGGAAGGCATCATCATCATCGCGGCGACGAACCGCCACGACGTGCTGGACCCGGCATTGATGCGTCCAGGACGTTTTGACCGGCAGGTGGTCGTCAATTTGCCGGACGTGCGCGGGCGCGAGGGCATTTTGAAGGTTCACGCCAAAAACGTGAAGCTGGAGCAGGGCGTGGATTTGTCCATCATCGCGCGAGGCACGCCGGGTTATTCCGGCGCGGAACTGGCGAATTTGCTGAACGAAGCCGCGTTGCTCGCCGCGCGTTTGAACAAGAAATCCGTCGGCTTGAGCGAATTGGAAGAGGCGCGCGACAAGGTGCGCTGGGGACGCGAGCGCCGCAGCATGGCGATGAGCGACGAGGAAAAACAGGCCACCGCCTGGCACGAGGCCGGCCACGCGCTTGTCAATGTTCTGCTCAAGCACACGCATCCGCTGCACAAGGTCACCATCATCCCGCGCGGCCGCGCGCTCGGCGTCACCATGTCGCTGCCGAAGGAGGACATGCTGAATATGCGCCGGAAGCAGGCGATTGACACCATCATCATGTCAATGGCCGGGCGGATTGCGGAGGAATACGTGACCGAGGATATTTCCAGCGGCGCGGCGATGGACATCCAGCAGGCCACGCAACTGGCCAAGGCGATGGTCATGCACTGGGGCATGAGCGAGAAGCTCGGCAACGTGCTTTACGGCGACGGCCCGGAATACGTCTTTCTGGGACGCGACATGATGTCGCGCTCGAAGGATTACAGCGAGCAGACCGCGGAGGAGATTGACGCGGAGGTCAAACGCATTATTGACGAGGCGAACAACACCGCGAAGGACCTCATCACCGCCAACCGCGACAAGCTGGAAATCATCGCCAACGCGCTGCTCGAATACGAGACCCTCGACGGCGTGCAGGTGACGGAAATCATGAACACGGGCAAATTCACCCCGCCGCCGCTGACACCGGGGCAGGCCGGCCCGCTG
>JBEKRA010000252.1:0-4560 GCA_049519195.1 Verrucomicrobiota bacterium | reverse complement strand
GAAAAGCCGGCGGGACGCCGGCTGCGGTGGTAGAAGTTTGTTGGTTCATCACCCAAACTTTTATCCCAACGCTCGGTGTTCCGCCACTTTGGTTGCGGCTGAAGCCGCGCTATGTCTTTGCGGATTTGCGTTGAGGATTTTTTCGTTTAATTTGCCGGCATGAATTATCGCACTCTGGGCCGGACGGGCTGGAAGGTTTCGGAAATCAGCTTTGGCGCGTGGGCCATCGGCGGCGCGTGGGGCGGCGTGGACGACAAGGAATCGCTCGCCGCGCTTCACGCCGCGCTCGACGGCGGCGTGAATTTCTTCGACACGGCGGACGTTTACGGCGACGGCCGCAGCGAGCGGCTGCTGGCAAAATTACGCAAGGAGCGGAAGGAGAAATTTTACATCGCCACCAAGGCGGGCCGCCGCCTGCCGAAGCAGGTGCCGGAGGGTTACAACCACGCGAACCTCACGTCGTGGATCGAGCGCAGCCTGCGGAACCTGAACACGGACACGATTGACCTGCTGCAACTGCATTGTCCGCCCACGGAAGTTTTTTACATGCCGGAAGTGTTCGGCTCGCTGGACGAACTGGTCCGGGCCGGCAAGCTGCGGCATTACGGCGTAAGCGTGGAAAAGGTCGAGGAAGCCATCAAGGCGATTGAATTCCCCGGCGTGCAGTCGGTGCAGATCATCTTCAACATTTTCCGTCAGCGCCCGGCGGATTTATTTTTCGCGGAGGCGGAAAGGCGCAAGGTGGGCATCCTCGCGCGCGTGCCTCTGGCGTCCGGCTTGTTGTCGGGCAAAATCTCACGAGATCGCAAGTTCGAGAAGGACGACCACCGGAATTTCAACCGGCACGGTGAGGCGTTTGATCGCGGCGAAACGTTCGCGGGCGTGGATTTCGAGACCGGCCTGAACGCGGTGGAGGAACTGAAGGCTTTCGTGCCCGAGGGCGCGGCGCTGGCGCAACTGGCATTGCGCTGGATTCTGGAATTTCCCGCCGTGACGTGCGCGATTCCCGGCGCGAAACGCCCGGCGCAGGTTGCGGAAAACATCGCGGCCTCGGCGCTGCCGCCATTATCCAAGGCCGCGATGAAAAAGATTGATTCACTTTACGCCGGGCAGATCAAGCCGCTGGTGCATCACTACTGGTAATGGCGATTTACGATATACGATTTACGCGGCTCTCGGCATTTGGTGGATGACTCGTAAATCGTAAATCGCATATCGCAAATGCGTCTGCCAATCCGCCTTGCTCCCCTGCCCGCTTTGAGTTAGGTTGCGTCCGCTATGGAAACAACGCCCTTTTCGCAGGAGGCCATGCCGCCGTCATCGCCGTCGCCGTCTTTCACGCCGCCGCCGGTGATTACGGCGCCACAACCCCACAAGCCGCGCCGAAGCCGTGGCTGGATGATTTTCGCCATCATCCTGCTCGTGCTGCTGTTCATCAGCCTGTTTGGGAATTTTGTCCAGGCTGTTGTGCGGATGATTCCCGGCGGCAGCAGTTTTACACCAACAATGGCGCGCGACATCAGCCCGAAGCTGGAAGAATGTCTGCTGAAAGACAATGACGCGCGGGACAAAATCGCCGTCGTCGAGGTGGACGGCATCATCACCGGCCAGACCGCCGACCCGGCGGGCAACAGCATGGTGGATGTGATCAAGGCACAATTCAACCGCGCGAAGCAGGATACCCGCGTGAAAGCCGTCATCCTGAAGGTGGATTCGCCCGGCGGCGAAGTGATGGCCTCGGACCAAATCAACCGGGCCATCGCCGATTTTCAGGACAAGTCCGGCAAGCCGGTGATTTGCTCGATGGGCAGCCTCGCGGCGAGCGGCGGTTATTACATTTCCGTGCCGTGCCGCTGGATCGAGGCGGATCAACTGACACTCACCGGCAGCATCGGCGTCATCATGGAAGGTTACAATTATCGCGGACTCATGGACAAGATCGGCCTCGCGCCGATGGTTTATAAAAGCGGAAAATACAAGGACATGTTGAGCGGCACGCGTGAGACGAATGAAATTCCCGCCGGCGAGCAGGCGATGGTGCAGGGTTTGATTGATGAGACTTACGCGACTTTCACCAACGTCGTCTATGCCGGCCGCACACAGGCCCACCAGAAAAACGGCAACGAAGGCAAGGCGCTCGCCGGCAACTGGACGAGTTTCGCGGATGGCCGCGTGCTGTCCGGCAGACAGGCGCTGGACCTCGGCTTCGTGGACCAGCTCGGCGATTTCGACGACGCGGTGAAGGCCGCGAAAAGAATCGGCAAAATCAAAGACGGCGCCAATCTGGTCGAATATCGCGAGCGTTACGACCTTTCCAATTTTCTGTCGCTGCTCGGCCAAAGCAGCAAGGCACACGACATAAAACTCGACACGGGTCTGGACATTCCAAAATTGCAGGCTGGCGCGCTGTATTTTCTCTGGCAGGCGCCCGGTAATTAAATGAGAGACGTCACCGTCATCGCGCATCCTTTGGTGCAACACAACCTCGCCCGGTTGCGCGACCGGCGGACGCAGCCGCAGGAATTCCGCCGGCTGCTCGGCGAAATCGCGGCGCTGATGATTTACGAGGCGACGCGCTCCTTCGGAGTCAAAACGCTCAAAGTCCGGACGCCGCTCGAATCCACGCGCGGTTTTCAACTGGAACGCGAAATCGTCCTCGTGCCCGTCTTGCGCGCCGGACTCGGCATGTTGGATTCCATTTTGCAGCTCATCCCGCACGCGCGCGTCGGCTTCATCGGCCTCAAGCGCGAGGAAACCACCCTGCGCGCGCTGTTTTACCACAAGAGCTTTCCAAAACACTTGAGCCGGTTCGAGGTCATTTTGATTGACCCGATGCTGGCGACCGGCGGCAGCGCCGTGGCCGCGCTGGATTTGCTGGTCGAACAGGGCGCGAAACACATCCGCCTGGTGAATCTGGTCGCCGCGCCGGAAGGCATCCGCCGCGTGCAGCAAAGTTATCCGCGCGTGCCGGTCTTCACCGCCGCGGTGGACCGGCGATTGAACGAACGCGGTTACATTTTGCCCGGTCTGGGTGATGCTGGCGACCGGCTGTTTGGAACGTGAATTTCATCCGCGAATTTCGCGAATTGACGCGAACGAGAATTCAGAATTAATTTCGTGGAAATTCGCGCAATTCGCGGATTAAGAAAATGTCAGAAACTTTGCTCATCGTCGCCGACAGCGAGCGCGAAGCGAACATGCTTTACGCCACCGGCCTGTTCGTGCCCGACCCGTTCATCTACTTGAACTTCGGCGGACGCCCGCTGCTCGTGATGAGCGATCTGGAGATTGACCGCGCCCGCGCCCAGGCCCCGCACTGCCGCGTCGCGTCTTTCAGCGCCTGCCAGCAAAAACTCCGGCGCGACGGCGTCAAATCGCCCGGCTACGCGCATGTCATCCGGCAGTTGTTGCACGAGAAAAAAGTCCGCCGCGCCGTGGTTCCCGACACTTTCCCGCTGGGCCTGGCCAGGGAATTGAAAAAACTCGGTGTCAAGCTCAAGCCGCGCGCCACCATTTTTCCGAGACGCGAAACCAAGTCCGCCGACGAAGTCCGGAAAATCTCCGCCGCGCTGACGATGGCCGAGGTCGGCATGGCGGAGGGCATGGAAGTTTTGCGCCGGTCCAAAATCGCCCGCAACCGCAGGCTCATTTATCACGGCCTGCCGCTCACGTCGGAAAGGCTGCGCTCGGTGATTGACTGCGCGATTTTGCAGGCGTGCGGCCTGGCGGCGAACACCATCGTCGCCGGCGGCCGGCAGGCGTGCGACCCGCACGAGCGCGGCCATGGACTGCTGCGCGCAAACGAGCCGATCATCATTGACATTTTCCCGCGCTCGCAAAAGACCGGCTACTTCGGCGACATCACCCGGACCGTCGTGCGCGGACGCGCGAACGAAGCCGTGAAGAAACTTTACAACACGGTCTGGCGCGGACAAAAAATCGGCTTTGAAAAAATCCGTGCGAACACGCCGACGGCGGACGTCCACAAGGCCGTGCAGAACTTTTTTGTCGAGCAAGGCTACAAAACCGCCGTGCAGAACTTTTTTGTCGAGCAAGGCTACAAAACCAGACGGCACGACGGGCGGATGGAGGGATTTTTTCACGGCACCGGCCACGGACTGGGTCTGGAGATTCACGAAGCGCCACGCATAGGCGCGACCTCGCCCGGAGAATTGAAAGCCGGCCACGTCGTGACCGTCGAGCCGGGGCTTTATTATCCCGAAATCGGCGGAGTGCGGCTGGAGGACGTCGCGCTCGTCACGGGCAACGGCGCGCGCAACCTGACGCGGTTTGAAAAAGTGCTGGAGATTTGAACTTGTTATTGGGGGGGGACGGCGTGTCGCCGTCCCAAAGATAAATTGGGGTCGTTGACACGGCGACCCTCCCAAATGAAAACTTGACGCCTCCCAAAGAAAAACCCAAACCACACCCACAAAAACCATGAAACAATCAATTTTGCTTTGCGCCTTGGTTGGGTTGCTTTCCGCAAACTTCATCATTTTGGCACAATCCGCCTCCAGCGATTCCCCGTCGGCCATGGGTGCCAATTTTTGCGCGATC
>JBEKRA010000251.1:0-4114 GCA_049519195.1 Verrucomicrobiota bacterium | reverse complement strand
TGCTCGGCATCGCCCTGCTCCATTTTTTGCCGGATGCGGAGGAGCAATTGCATTCGCTTGACCGGACGGTGCATTGGTTGCTCGGCGGTTTTCTGACGATGTTCTTTGTCCAGCGATTCTTCCATTTTCATCACCACGATTTGCCCGAAGGCGACCCGGAAGATTGCTGCGAACACGACCATTCGCACGCGCACAGCCACGATGACCACGCCGCACACGCGCACACGCTGGCGGACAAATCCGCCAAACAACTTTCCTGGGTCGGCACGGCGCTCGGCCTGACGCTCCACTCGCTGCTGGACGGACTCGCGCTGGCCGCCGCCGTCGCCGCCGGGGCGCAGGGCCACGCCAAACTTGCCGGACTTGGCGTCGCGCTCGTCGTTATCCTGCACAAACCGTTCGATGCAATGGCTGTCTCGACTCTGATGGCAGTCGGCGGCAGTTCGCGGTTGTCGCGGCACATTTTGAACGGCCTGTTCGCGCTTGCCAGTCCGCTGGGCGCGGCGCTGTTTTACGTTGGCGCGAGTCACTTTGCCGCCAACGCGCCATTGCTCGGCTACGCGCTGGGATTTTGCGCCGGAACTTTTCTGTGCATCGCCAGCAGCGACCTTTTGCCGGAATTACAATTCCATTCGCACGACCGCTTCAAATTGTCATTTGCTTTGCTTTCAGGAATCGCCGTTGCCATTATCATCGGACAGTTCGAATGAAAAACCGCTTTTTTCAATTCGGCAAATCGTCGCTGGCGGCATCGCTGGTCGGAATGATTTTACTGCTCAACGCGATGGCGGCGTCGCCGGCGTTGCACGAGTTGATCCACAAGGACGCGAACAAGGCGAATCACGATTGCGCGGTCACGATGTTCGCGCATGGAAAAGTCGAATCTGCTGGTGTTGATGTTCCCGTCCTCGTTGCCACAACTCCGATTGAAGCGGCTCCGCGGATTGTTTTTTCCGTTTTCAGCGCGACCATTGAGAATCTTCCGCAAGGCCGCGCTCCTCCCGCAGTTCTCTTCTCCCAAGCATAGGCCGTCCAGCTTCGGCTGGATGGATTTATCCGCAGTGATTTCGTTTGAATGGGCGCACACGCCCGGTGCGTGGCGTCCGGATTGGAGAAGAAAATATGAAACTGAAAAAAATTTTAGGGTGGTCTTCTGCCCTTTGCCTGTGCGCAACCGTCGCCCAGGCCCAGGAGACAAATGAAGTTGAGCAATTGAAACGACAGATGCAGCAGTTGCAGGAAAGTTTTGCGAAGCAACAGGCCGAGCAACAAAAACAGATCGAGGCACTGGCCCAAAAATTGGATTCCGTGCTGAAACAACAAACCGCGCAGTCAGGATCCAACCAGCCATCGTCAACTGTGTTGGCGACACCGGGCAATTTCACGCCCGCGGAGGCTTCGCTCACACCGAAGCCGTGGTCGCCGTCACAACCGCTGACGATTGCCCGCGCGGGTTCGGCATACATGAACATGAGCTTCGATGTCATGATGGCTGTCGGCGGTTCTACGGCATCCGATCCGTCGGCATTTCTTCAGCGCGGCGATCACGATCCGCAAAAAAATGGATTCTCTCTACGCAATGCTGAAATCGCCATTGATGGCGCGGTTGATCCGTATTTCAAAGGTTTCGCCAACATCGTGCTCCAGCTGGACAACGACAACGAGACGAGCATCGAATTGGAAGAAGCTTATTTGCAGTCCACGTCATTGCCGGCAAATCTGCAACTCAAGGCAGGACAATTCTTCGCCAACTTCGGCCGCCAGAATCCACAGCACCCGCACACATGGGCGTTTGTGGACCAGCCGATCATCTTGGGACGCGCGTTTGGACCGGACGGTTTGCGAAGTGTTGCCGCGCAACTTTCGTGGCTCGTGCCGACGCCATTTTATACGGAAGCATTCTTCGGTATATTTGACGGTCAAGGCGGCACATCGTTCAGCTTCCGCAATCATGGCGAACCCGACAGCTTCGGCGTGAATCGTCTTTACGGTCGCGCGACGACGAATCGCACCTTGCGCAATCCGGGCGACGTGGTTTTAACGCCGCGCATTGCCTCCTCGTTTGAATTGACCGACAACCAAACACTCGTGCTTGGTGCTTCAGGAGCATTTGGCCCGAACGACACCGGCGCGAACGCGCTGACGGAAATCTACGGCGTGGATGCGTATTGGAAATGGAAACCGTCGCACGCGGACGCGGGCTTTCCGTTCGTGTCGTGGCAGACGGAGTTGTTGTATCGCCGCTTTGATGCAGGTGCCGACCCGGCCGCTGTTCCAGCATTGCCCGCTGAAACTTTGAATGACTGGGGCGGTTATTCGCAAGTGTTGTGGGGCTTCAAACCGCGATGGGTGACCGGAGTGCGCGGCGAATATGCGAGCGGCAATTCCGCCGCGAACGATGCAGGTGACCCGTTTCGTGGTGAACGCTATCGCATTTCGCCGGTGCTGACATTCTTTCCCAGCGAATTCTCCAAAATCCGGCTGCAATACAACTACGACCACGGCGCACAATTCGGCGATGCCCACTCGGTCTGGTTGCAACTCGAATTCATGCTGGGCGCGCACGCGGCGCACAAGTTTTAACCACAAATAAAAAATGATGCTGATATGAAAAAAATATTCTTGAACCTGGTTCCAATGATTGCGCTGGCAACAGTCGCACACGTAAAACTGAACGTCGTCGCTACGACGCCTGATTTCGCCTCCATCGCACGAGAAATCGGCGGTGACAAAATTGACCTGACTACGCTGGCGAAACCGACGGAAGACCCGCATTTCGTGGACGCCAAGCCGAGCTTCATCGTGAAGCTGAACCGCGCGGATGTGCTCATCGAGGGCGGCGCGGAACTGGAGATTGGCTGGCTGCCCGCGTTGCTGGATCAGTCGCGCAACGAGAAGCTGGCGTCCGATGCCTCCGGGCGCATCGCTTGCTCGCAAGGCGTCCATTTGCTCGAAGTGCCGGCCACGCTCGACCGCGCCAAGGGCGACATCCACGCGGCGGGTAACCCGCATTACATGACCGACCCTGTCAACGCGAAGATTGTGGCGCAACACATCGCCGAATCACTTTGCGCGCTCGACGCAAAATCCGCCGATGCCTATCGAGCGAATCTGAAAAAATTCACCGATGCCATAGACGTGAAGCTGGTGGAATGGGAGCAGACACTTGCACCGTTCAAGGGCCGGAAAGTGGTGGCGTATCACAACTCGTGGCTTTATTTCGGCGACCGCTTCGGGTTGAAGATTGATCTGTTCCTTGAACCCAAGCCGGGGATTCCACCCACGCCCGCGCACCTCGCCGAGGTCATCACAAAAATGAAAGCGGACAATGTGAATGTCGTCATCGTTGATCCATATCTGAACCGGAAGACGGCGGAAACCGTGGCGCGCAACACGGGCGCAACCGTCGTGGATGTGACTCAATTTCCCGGCGGCGTAAAGGGAACGGAAGGCGGTTACATCCCGATGATGGATTATCTGGTGAATTCAATGGCGAAGGCGCTGGCCGGAAAGAAATAGCGGTTTAAGGAGAATTTAATCATGAGCGAAATGTTATCGGTGATGAAGTGGCCGCTGATTGCGTGCCTGTTGTTGCCGGGAATCCTCGTATATCTCGGTCTGCACATTGTGCGGCGCGAGGTCATCTTTGTTGACCTCGCGCTTGCGCAGGTGGCGGCGCTGGGGACTTGCCTTGCGCTGTTGCTGGGTCACGATGCACACGACCTGCAAACGTATTTCTGGTCGTTTGGTTTTACGCTGGTTGGCGCGGCCATTTTTGCGCTGACGCGCGTGCGCGAGCATCGGCGCGTGCCGCAGGAGGCGTTGATCGGGATTGTATATGTTGTGGCGGCAGCGGCGGGCATCTTGCTCTTGAGCCGCAGCGCGGAAGGAAATGAAGATCTGCGCCGCACGCTCATCGGCGACGTGCTGCTGGTCAGCCCCGGCAACGTCCTCAAAACATTTCTGATTTATCTGGGCATCGGCGCGGTGCATTTCGTGTTTCGGAAAAAATTCCTGATTATTTCATTCGAGCCGGAACGCGCGGCTGCCGAAGGCCTGGCAGTGCGTTGGTGGGACTTTCTGTTTTACGCGCTGTTTGGCCTGGTGGTGACCA
>JBEKRA010000250.1:0-4147 GCA_049519195.1 Verrucomicrobiota bacterium | reverse complement strand
GCGCGGGTTTTACGGGCGCAAAAACGTCGGCGTGCTCGGCGCGTTCTTCAATCTGCTGCTGCTGGCGACGACGGTGGTTTTTCTGGCGGGCAACGCCTTCTTCTTTCTCATCGCGTGGGAAATCATGGCGCTGACGGCGTATTGCCTTGTCAGCTTCGAGCACGAAAAGGTTGAAACGCGGAACGCCGGCGTGCTTTTTTTCGTCATGTCGCACATCGGCACCGGCTGTTTGATTCTCGGATTTCTTTTGCTGTTCCAAGCCTCCGGCAGTTACGACTTTGACGACTTTCATTCACTCGCAGGGAAGTTTTCTGCCGCCTTCCATGACCGAAACAATCCGAATTTTCCAGATGATCTTCGCAATCTTCTTCTTCACCGCGACATAGCTTTTCTGCTGTTCCTCATCGGCTTCGGCGTCAAGGCCGGCATCGTGCCGCTGCACATCTGGCTGCCGGCGGCGCATCCGGTCGCGCCCAGCAACGTTTCCGCGTTGATGTCCGGCGTGCTCATCAAAACCGGGATTTACGGACTGACGCGCGTGTTGTTTGATTTTCTGGGCACGCCTCCGGATTGGTGGGGCGTGACGGTGTTGAGCATCGGCACGATTTCCGCCGTGCTCGGCGTGCTTTACGCGCTGATGGAGCACGATTTGAAACGCCTGCTGGCCTATCACAGCATCGAAAACATCGGGATCATTTTGATGGGCCTCGGCGCGTCGCTGATGTTTTTGCACAGCGGCCATCCGGTGCTGGCGTCGCTCGCGCTCATCGCCGGGCTTTATCACACCATCAATCATGCGGTGTTCAAGGCGCTGCTGTTCCTCGGCGCGGGCGCGGTGCTGCACGCCACGCACACGCGGAACATGGAGGAAATGGGCGGGCTGGCGAAACGGATGCGCTGGACGGCGCTCTTTTTCCTGGTCGGCGCGGTGGCGATTTCCGCGCTGCCGCCGCTGAACGGATTCGTGAGCGAATGGCTCACCTACCAATCATTGCTGCAAGGTTTCGGCACGACGCCGAGTCTCGTCCGCATCATGTTCCCGATCAGCGGAGCGATGCTGGCGCTCACCGGCGCGCTGGCGGCGGCGTGTTTCGTGAAGGCGTTTGGCATCACGTTTTTGGCGCAACCGCGAAGCGAACACGCGGCGCACGCGCACGAGGCATCGTTCACCATGCTGCTGGGGCAGGGGATTCTCACCGCGGCGTGCGTCTTCCTTGGATTGTTCCCGGTCGTTTTTTTGAAATGGCTCGATCCGGTGACGCAGCAGCTCACCGGCCTGCAAATCAGCGCGCAACTTTCCGCGGCGAACGGCCTGATTCTCTCGACTGCGGCGGCGCAAGGCGGCACTGTTTCCATGCTCGGCCTCGCGCTCTTGGGATTGGCGCTGCTGGTTGCGCCGCTGGTGCTGTGGCTGCTGTTCGGAACTCGCGCGAAAACCCGGCGCGGCCCGACGTGGGATTGCGGACTGCGCGGATTGACGCCACGGATGGAATACACCGCGACGGGTTTTTCAAAACCAATCCGGATGATTTTCAAGGCGCTGTTCCTTCCGCGCCGCGAAGTGCAGCGCGAATACGATTTCTCGCCGTATTTCACCACAACCATGCGGTTTGAAAGCCACGTCGAGGAGGTTTTTCAGACGCGCATTTACCGTCCGCTGAACCGCCTCGTGCTGGGCGTTTCGCGCCGGCTGCGCGCGTTGCAGGCCGGCAGCATCCAGGCCTATCTGATTTACATTTTCATCACGCTGCTGTTGTTGCTGATTTTTGCGTTATGAACTTCGACCCGTTAAACATTTTGTCGCAGACGGTTCTGCTGCTGCTGCTCGCGCCGCTGTTGACCGGCTGCATCCGGAATTGGAAGGCGAAGCTGCAAAACCGCCGCGGCGCACGCATCTGGCAGCCGTATTCCGACCTCATCAAATTCTTCCGCAAGGACATGGTGATTTCCGAGCACGCCTCATGGGTTTTTTCGTTCGCGCCCTACGTTGTTTTCATCACCGTGCTGGTTGCGGGTTTGCTCGTGCCGATGGTGACCGTGCAGGCGCCGTTGAGTTTGTTCGGCGACGTGCTGGCTCTGGTCGGCCTGCTCGCGCTCGGCAGGTTTTTCCTCGCGCTCGGCGGACTCGATCCGGGCAGCGCGTTTGGCGGCATGGGTAGCAGCCGCGAGATGACCATCGCCGCCATCGCCGAACCGGCGTTGATGCTGGCCATTTTCACCGTTGCCATCACCGCCGGTTCAACCGACATCAGCCACATCGTCCAGGTCGCGCAAAGCCCGGCGTGGAAGGTGCTCAACCCGACGCACGTCATGGCGTTTGCCGCGCTGTTCATCGTGCTGCTCGCGGAGACCGGGCGCATTCCGGTGGACAATCCGGCTACGCATCTGGAATTGACAATGATTCACGAGGCGATGTTGCTCGAATACTCCGGCCGCTACCTCGCGCTGATGGAATGGGGCGCGTCCATCAAGCAACTGGTGTTGATGACGCTGCTCGTGAACATATTTATTCCCGTCGGAATGGCCGTGGACACAACGCCCGCCGCGCTGGGCATCGGCGCGCTGGTTTATGTTGGCAAATTGATGCTGATTGCCGCCGCCGTGGTGGTCGTCGAAACCACCAACGCCAAGCTGCGCCTGTTCCGCGTGCCTGATTTGCTGGGCGCGGCATTCGTGCTCGGCACGCTGGCGCTGCTGTCCACGTTTTTATTTCAATGATATGAATCCGCCACCCTCCGCCGAAATCGGCCCGCAACTTATCACCCTCATGGCCGCGCTGATGCTGGTGGTGCAATTGCTGCTGGCGGTGCAGCCCATGTTGTTCACCAGCGTCCGGCTCTTTGCAATTCAATCGCTGTTTCTGGCCGGCATCGCGGGCGTCGTCGCCTTCTTCGACAATGCCAGCCACGTCTATGTCGTCGCCGTGCTCACCATCATCGGCAAGGTGATATTTCTTCCGTGGCTGCTGAACCGCCAGTTGCGCCGCATCAAAATCGCGCAGGAAGTCGAGCCGCTGCTCAACGCGCCCGCGACCATCATGGTCTGCGGCGGGCTTACCTTGCTCGGCTATCTCGTGGCGCGGCCGTTCACGTCGCTCGAACGCCTCGGCAATAACACGCTCGCTGTCGCCATCACGCTCGTGCTGACGGGATTTTTCCTCATGTTCAACCGCCGCAAAGCCATCAGCCAGGTGATCGGGCTGCTCACGGTCGAAAACGGCGTGATGCTCGCTGCCATCGCGCTGACGACCTACGGAATGCCGCTCGTCGTCGAGTTCGGAATTTTCTTCGACGTGATGGTCGCGGTGATGATCCTGGGAATTCTCATTTACCGGATCCGCGAAACGTTCGCCTCGATGGACACCAGCAAGCTCAACCAGTTGAAGGGATGAAATGCCGCTGCTGACCCTCATCCTCATCGCGCCCGCCGCCGCCGGTCTTGCCAACTTGCTGCTCGCACCGCGCCGGGTGATGCCGTGGCTGAACGTGCTTGCGTTTGCCACGACGCTGGCTTTTGGGATTGTGCTCCTTGGCCAGGTGCTGGCGCGCGGCGTCGTTGCCGAATGGAAGGAATTTCTTTACGCCGACGCCTTGAGCGCGTGGATGGTGTTGCTGATTTCGGTGGTCTCGCTAAGCGCGTCGCTTTACGCCGGACGATATTTTGAGCGCGACCTGGCAAATGGCGCGGTCACGCCCGCCCGCGCGCGTGAATTTTTCGTGCTCACGCCGCTGTTCAGCGCGGGGATGTTCCTGGTGGTGCTCGCCAACAATCTCGGCGTGATGTGGGCCTCCGTCGAAGCCACGGCGTTGTCGGCCGTGCTGCTCGTGGCGCTCTACAATCGCAAGACCTCGCTCGAAGCCGCGTGGAAATACATCATACTCGGCAGCCTCGGACTGGCGCTGGCGCTGCTCGGAACGGTTTTCGTCTATGCCGCCGCCTGCAAAAACAATTCCGGGCCGCTGCCCAGTTTCAACTGGTCGCATCTGGTGACGGTGGCGGACCACTTCGATCCGCGAATGATGAAGATTGCGTTTCTGCTCGCGCTCATCGGTTACGGCACGAAGGCCGGACTCGCGCCGATGCACACGTGGCTGCCTGATGCGCACAGCGAGGCGCCGTCGCCCACCAGCGCGATGCTTTCCGGCGT
>JBEKRA010000249.1:0-4153 GCA_049519195.1 Verrucomicrobiota bacterium | reverse complement strand
TCCCACCGGCGGCGGGCCGGGTTTGGTCAACAATCCTTTTGCCGCCCTGACCAGCGAAGGTCTCCCGCCCGCACCGGAAACTGTGCCGGTGGCAAATGCCAGTGGGGCGAGCGTCCCCGCGAGCCGCCTTGTCACCCCGCCCGATGAAACGAAACCGGCGAAGAAGAATCGCGGACGTGTTGACATCCTGCGGGTGAAGGCCGGGCGCGGCGGCAAGACGGTGACGGTGGTGAAAAACTTCGTCGGCATCGGCTTGCCGGAAAAGGAGCAACTGGCCAGGACAATGCAGCGCGCCTGTGGAACCGGCGGCACGGTGAAGGACGGCCAGATTGAGATTCAAGGCGACAAACGCGAGGAAGTCGCGCGCATCTTGACCGAAGCAAACTTTCGCCCGGTGTTCGCGGGCGGTTGAAATTTTTCACCACTCAACCCTCAACCTTCAACTCTCAACTTTTTTGGCGACCTTGCACATCCAACCCGTTCAATCGCTCGACGCGCCGGAACTGGAGCTGTATCGGACTCTCCGGCGCATCGAGGAACACGAGCGGGCCGGCGTGCTGGTGGCCACGAATGCCAAGGTGGTCAAGCGCCTGCTCGCGAGCCGTTACACCGTCGTCTCCGCGCTGCTCACTCCCGCGTGGCTGGAAAAACTCGAACCGCAACTGCGCGCGCGGTCGGAGGAAATTTGCATTTACGTCGGCGAACAAAAGCTGTTGGAAACCATCACCGGCTACAAATTGCATCAGGGCGCGCTGGCCGTGGGCAAAATCCCGCCGCAACCGGATTTTGAAACCTTGCTGAACAATTCCCCGCGTCCACTGTTGCTCGCTGCCGTGGAAGGCATTGCCAGCGCGGAAAATCTCGGTGCGGTGGTTCGCAGCTGCGCGGCGTTCGGTGCGCATTTCCTGATCGTGGGCGAGACGTGCGGCAGCCCGTTCCAACGTCGCGCGGTTTCCGGTTCCATGGGCGCCATCTTCGAGCAGCCGGTGGCGCGGGTGGATAATCTGGTGGACACGCTGGCGGCGTTGCGCGCGCGGGGCGTGCGCTGCCTGGCGGCGCATCCCCGGCCCGGCGCGAAGAAGCTGGCCGCTGTGGATTTGCGTGGCGACTGCTGCCTGCTGTTTGGCGCGGAAGGGCCGGGCCTCACGGCGGCCGCGCTGGCGGCGTGCGACGACATGGTGGAAATCCCGATGCCCTCCCACATGAATTCCCTGAACGTGGCCGCCGCCACGGCCGTGTTCCTTTACGAAGCCACCCGGCAGCGCACGGCCATTTAGTTTTGTTTTAACCATAGACCTGCCGCGACGGGCGCGAGCACGGCGGGTGAACACGGATTTCAGCATTTTAGAATTTTAATGTTTCAGTTTTTTCCAATTCTTGATTCCACCAGCTTTCCGTCGCCCACGAAATGGTTGCCTCAAGCTGCACCTGCGGCGAATTCGGACGAATTCCGATTGCACTGCCTGCAATGCCCGTTTTACCATCCCGCACCAAGGCCATGACGCAAACCTGGAACACGGTCGTTATCCCTACCGCCTCCCAATCTCTCGGCGCGCCCCTGAAATCCGCGCGAGACTGGAAACAAAGGCCAAAGGATAAAGGCTGGATGCCAAAGTTTATGAAAACACACAAACACGGAATCCGTTTGAAACGCGCTGTGTCCGAATCTTTAGCCTTTAGCTTTCGGCCTTTAGAATTGCTGCCATGATGACCCTTCGCCAACTCGCTGCCGAACCGCCCACGCTGCCCACGCGCACGGCGTGGTATCTGACCGATCTGGCCGAGGCGCGCGGCAAACAGGAATTGTTCACCCGCCAGTCGCCGCAAAAGCTGAAGGTGCTGCGGGAACACGCGCTCATCGAAAGCGCCGTTTCCTCCAATCGCATCGAAGGCGTGGAGGTGGACCAGTCCCGCGTCGGCACGCTCATCTTTGGCAAACCCGCGTTGCGCGACCGCGACGAGGAGGAGGTGCGCGGCTACCGCGACGCGCTCAAACTCATTCACGAAAGCGGCGCGAAGCTTCCGATTTCCGAAGCCACCATAAAGAAACTCCACAAGCTCTGCCGTGGCGAAATCTGGGACGCCGGCGCATACAAGGAGAAGGACGTGGACATCATCCAGACCTACGCCGATGGCCGCAGCCGGGTCCGCTTCAAAACCGTTCCCGCCCGCGCGACGCCGAAGGCAATGGCCGGGATGATTGAGTTGTGGCAGCGCGGCATGAAAGAGAAATGGCTTCCGCCGCTGGCGCTTGCCGCGGCGCTGAATCTGGATTTTCTCTGCATCCATCCGTTTCGCGACGGCAATGGCCGTGTTTCGCGCCTGCTGTTTTTGCTCGGATGCTATCATTGCGGCCTTGAAGTTGGCCGCTACATCAGCCTGGAGCGCCTCATCGAGCAGAACAAGGAGCGTTACTACGAAGTGCTCGAACAAAGCTCTCAACGCTGGCATGACGGCAAACACGACCCGTGGCCGGCGATGAATTTTCTGCTCTTCATCCTCACGCTGGCCTGCAAGGAATTCGAGCAGCGCGTCGGGCAGCTTAAATCGCCGCGCGGCGAAAAGACCGAGATGGTGCTGGCGGCCATTGAACGCCAAATCAGCACGTTTCGCGTGGCGGACTTGCAGGCCGAATGTCCCGGCGTCGGCCTGGATTTGATCCGCCGGATTCTGGGCCGGCTGCAAAAAAATAAAAACGTCAAGGCACTGGGCACCGGTCGGGCGGCGAAATGGGAAAAACTGGGAAACTAGGTATTATCCCATTAACTAGGTATTAAACTAGGTATTGAAAAACCGCAGGCACATGTCCAAACCAACCCCAAAAACCGAAAACGTTGTGTCGCAGGCTCAAGATGCCAGGCTATCATCGCAGTCACGGATGGGAATTGGACTGAAATGAGCGCGCTCGACTACATCGCCACGCGCATCGCGCCAAAATTCGGCGTCTCGGCGGAAGTGATCGCCAAACGGTCGCGCGCGGAAAAACTTTGGCCGGCCACTGGACTGAAAACGGGGACTTTTGCCACACCCTCTCCAGACTTGGCAAACGCGGCAGATTCCTATCTCATCAGTGGCGAAACGATTAACAGAGACCGGATGCGGACTAAACAATGACACTCGACCAACTCATCGCTGCCTTGGGCTACAAGGGTTCGCCGCATTTTTTGCGGCGCGATGACGGTCGTTTCGAGTCAGAGCCAGGATACGGCCACATTTTCAGGCGTGGCATAGATAAAACTGCAGACGACGAATGCAAAGAGCGGTGGCGGGTTGAGGGGGTTTACGGTTTGCGCGACGCCAATTCCACTCCGGAGCGGTTTGTTCCCGTTGTTTACGTGTGTAAAGCGGACGACGAACCCGCCGCACAGTCGCTTCATCGTTTGGTCTGGAATCAGGACGTGGTGCCGTATGTAATTGTCCATGATCCTAAGGGCGTTCGGGTTTATGCTGGCTTCCACTACAATGCCAAAGGCAAAACCGACCCCCAGCGCGGCGTGCTGCAAGCACTCACTGATTTTGAGCACGTTCAGTCCATCATCGATCTTTTCAACGCCAAGGCCATTGACGACGGTAAAATCTGGCAAAATGAGCAGTTGCAGGTTGACCCCAGCCGCCGCGTTTATCACCAACTTCTCAAAGATTTACGGGAACTCGACAAATGGCTGCGCGGCACTGGTCGCTTGAAAAAAGAGGTTTCGCATGCGCTCATCGGAAAATATGTATATCTGCACTACCTGCGCGACCGCGGCATTCTGTCGAATGACCGGCTCACGGGCATGTGGGGGATTCAGGAATCGGAAATTTTTAGAGCAACAGCCACCAAAGCGGCGCTGGAAAAGTTGACCGATAAATTGGATAATTGGCTGAACGGCGACATTTTCCCACTTTCTTTCAGCGGACCCAATGCCCCGACCAGCGAGCATGTGAAACGAGTCGCGGGTGTCTTTGCAGGCGATGAAATCCAAGACGAGCACTGGCAGCCCCATTTAAATTTTAAGGCTTACGATTTCTCCTACATCCCGATTGAAACGCTGTCGCTCATTTACGAGCAGTTTCTCCACGCGGAGGACGATACTGATAAAAAGGACAAAAAGAAAAAGACAAAGGGGCGTTCTGCCGGTGCTTACTATACGCCGTTGCCGCTGGTGAATTT
>JBEKRA010000248.1:0-4173 GCA_049519195.1 Verrucomicrobiota bacterium | reverse complement strand
CGGAATCTTCGAGCGCTTTCTGAAGTGCGGAGACGGCGGGCTTGGCCTGGCCTCCGAATCTTCCCAGGGCCGCCGCCGAGTTATTGCGGAGATAAGAAGCGGCAGAATTCTGGAGTATCTGGGTGAGTGCGGGAACGGCCAGATCAGGCTCGCGATGCAATTCACCCAACATAATTACTGCATCGTTGGCCGCCCCTTGCGTATCGGTCAAGCACCCAACCAACACCGCCACGAAACTCGAACTGGCGGCGTTTTGCGGGTCAACTTTATTCAATGCCTTGATCGCCATCACCCGAACTCCCGGAATAGGATCTTGCAGTGCTTTTACCATCAGTGGAATCACGATGTCGGATTGGTTGGGATAATACTGGAGAGCAACCAGTGAATTGTTTCGCACGCTGGAGTTCTCGCTTTGCAGGCCGCGAAGCAATTCGGGGAACAGCGCGGCTTTTTCCTTTTCATCCATGCGTTCGATGGGGCCTTCAAAATATCCCAGTTCGATTTCGCGCACGCCGTCGTCCTTTTCGGTTTTAAGCAAGTTGATGATTTCTGGAATGGCGCTTTTGGCATTGTTCCCCAGTTGGTCGAGGAGACTGGCGGCACACATGCGCGTAGAATGATCATTTGTCGGAGACTTCAATGCCCGAACCAGCATCTGGATGCCCTTGGGGCCAAGGGAACGCCACAGTTTGGTTTGCTTGTCATCACCAAAATAAACGATGCTCTTGATCCATTCACTTTCCGTCTTTCCTTGAACCACCATGGGGCGTTCTTGAATGACTTTGACGGCGACTGTTGTTGTCCCGGCGGCGAGCAATACGACCGCGCCGCTGACGATTGCCATTTTCATTTTTGTCCATGCCATAATTTTCAATGCTCCTTTGATGAGGGTTAAGGTTGAACCGCCCGCCGCCGCTCCTTTCGCCACTGCCACGGCCGTCACGGCCTTTGCCAGTGCTGCCGGCGCGGCTTGAACGGAATGGGCGGAAATCGCCCCGGCAATCAATTCCGCCGAATGCGCCATGCCGCGCTTGCCGAAAATCTTCCGCAGCTTCTCCAGCGCGCGGTTCACGCGCTTCTGCGCGGCGCGCTCCTCCAATCCCAGGGCCATGCCCACTTCCGCCAGGCTTTTGTTCTCGAAAAACCGCAGCACCACCGCGTCGCGGTCGGTCGCGCCCAGATGCGCCATTGCTTCCTCCAGCAGCGGCGACAGCTCTTGCCAGACATTGTTCGACGGGGTTTCTTCCAGCGTGGATTGCATAAACGCCTCCTGTTCGCGGCGGACCCGGCGGAATTCCGCGCGCCGGAAGTTGGCCGCCGTGAGCCGCGCCGTGTGGTAAAGCCAGCCGCCCAGCACCGTTTTGCTTCCCAGCAACGAGGCCTTGCGCGCGAGAATGATGAACACCGCCTGGGTGATTTCCTGCGCGTGCTGCGCATTGTCCGTGTGCCGCAGCGCGACGGAATGAACGAGGGCGATATGCCGCCGCACCAGTTCGGCAAAGGCCTCCTCGGACTCGCTCCGGGCGAACTGTTCCAGTAACTCGGCGTCAGGGATGTCGGTCATTCACCAGTTATATGTGCATGGACGGAAAAAGGAGACAAAGTTTTTTCGTTCGCAGGAGCGTAGCGGCGACTCGGCAGAGCGCCGCAAACCGAATTAAAACAGTTCAGATGGCGGCTTTCTCCCGAAAGCTGCCATGCCGCGCGAAACAACCATGATCCACGACTTCGTTGCTTGGTTGCTTTGTTGTTCAAATTCCTCTGTCGTGCGGCGAAAAGCGGTGGATGGCCACCGCACTCCACGACGCTGGCGCGAAATCCGCTTGCTCTCAAACCGCGCGAAGCGTCCTGGAGTGCGCCAGTCCTCTGGCGCTTTCAAACGGCGCGGGAAGACGATCCAGTTTCCATCGTTCTGCCGGGACGGATTATATTATTCGGCCAGCAACCAGCCCCGAAAGCTTTCGGGGCCGGCTCATTTGGACTAATTTGCTTTTTCCACCACCAGCATCTCGATGGGGGCGCGGCCGGGCACGAGTTCAAGGCCGAGTTGGTCAATCAGGGCCTGTTTCAAGGCGTCACGGTTCTGGCCATTGACCGGTTCGTTCCAAGTTGCGTCCATGTCAAAATTTCCAGTAAGTCCGGTCCGGTCAAGGACTGGAATCTGGAAATAATCTTCCAATTCCATGCGCAAAAAGCCAATCTCCGCGCCTCTGCTATTCAGTTTGCCCTGCCGGATTATGCTGCCACGACCGAGATTGGCGACGGGCTTTAAACCTGCTGCGTTTGGAAAGTTGACCTTTAGCAGCAGAACATCCGTTTCCCGCGTGTCCAGTCTCGCTACCACGCCGAACTTGCGTTTCACTTCCCGCTGCAAAGCTTCCGCGTTGCCCTCCGGCAGACTGGAAATGAAATCAAAACGGCCCGGGGGCAGTTCGACCAGGGGAACAATTCGAGTCAGATGTTTTGTTCCATAGGTCTTGGCATACGCAGCTTGAATGACATTTTTGGCCGGTTGCCCCAGTCCCATGATTTTGTCGCGACCGGTTCCCATTCCCCAACCTCCTCCAATCAGAGGATGTTTCGCCGGCAAAATCCTGACTTGCGGTGGTGCCTGATCGAGCACCCTCGGATCGTATTCCTTCACCTGCCACGGGTAAGTTTTGTGCTCCTGAATTTCGTTCACAATGATTGTTGTCGTCCCGGCCGCAATCAACACCGTCAGGCCAGCAACAACGGCCGTTTTTGCTTTTGTCCATGCCATAAGTTTCAACGCTCCTTTCACCAGAGTCAGGGTTGATGCCGCGACTGCCGAACTCTTCACGGCCGCCGCGGAAATTGTCGCCGCCAATCCCACCGGCGCGGCCTGGACCGAATTGGACGAAATCGCTCCGGCAATCAATTCCGCCGAATGCGCCATGCCGCGCCCCGCGAAAAATTTCCTCAATCGTCCCACGGCGCGGGTGATCCGCTTTTGGGCCGTGGAAGCGTCCAGCCCGAGTGCGTCGCCGATTTCCGCCGCCGATTTGTTCTGAAAAAACCGCAGCACGACGACGTTGCGGTCGCTTTCGCTCAAGCATCCCATCGCGTCGTCCAGCAGCGGCGCGATTTGCCGCCATACGTTTGGGGCGGGGTCATTGAGAAGCGATTCCATGTAAGCCTCCTGTTCGCGCTGTTGGCGGCGGATTTCCGACCGCAGGAAGTTTGCGGCGGTCAGCCGGGCCGTTTGATAAAGCCAGCCGGACAATATCGTCCCGGGACCGAGCGATTTTGCCTTCCGCGTCAGAATGATGAAGACCGCCTGCGCGATTTCCTCGGCATGAGACGGATTGCCAACCTGCCGCAACGCGGTGGAATAAACCAGATGGACATACCGCTCAACAAGCGCGGCGAAAGCGGTCTCGGAACGGCATTCGGCGTATTGCTTCAGCAGCGTGATGTCATCGGACTGCGGCATTTACCAATTATGTTCGCCGGAACAAAATTGGGACAGGTTATTTGCATTTTTGTGATTGGCCGATGGCTTGGCCTTTTTCGGAAGCAAAACTTTCCGCGGCGCATCCCGAACTGCTGCTGATTGCCGGCATGTTTCACCACTACTAAAGTTGAAGCGGACGCAGGCTGACTCGACGCCGGGCAAATTTTGTCCAGCTCGAGTTGCCTTCTTTGCGATGTTCATCTTCTAGGCGCAGGCGGAGACAACTTGAAACCCTGCTGAATCGTTTTTCTCTGACCATTGGTGATGCAATCGATCATTGGAATATCTGGCGAATCGTATTTCGATTCAGGACTAAACTGGCTTTGCGGGTCTTCTGTTTGGCCATAAACCAATTCTTCAATGATGAATATCCTGTCGTATCCAAACCACCATTTTCCAACCGTGATTTTGGTCGGGATGCCGAAGGGAACTAAAGCATTCGTCGCATACTCGTAATCAATGGCGCCCAAGATGTTCATCTGTCTTACCAAGCCATCTTTTACAACGATGCGACCCACTAGATTCGTCAGCTCGGTTTCATGGCCAAGTGTGATTCGCTTTACGCCGGCGTTCGCTGCCAGCCCGGCGGTGAAGTGCGTTGAGTTGGTGTATTTCCAAGCAAAGCTTCCCTGTTTCACCATAACAGCCGTCACGCCCAGATTCAACACGGAATCAATTGTGTAGCGCGCCGTTTCCAT
>JBEKRA010000247.1:0-4179 GCA_049519195.1 Verrucomicrobiota bacterium | reverse complement strand
ACAGAATCCGAATAGTCAAACGTGATGACATCCGTCGAGCCTTCATGCCGGAGAAAGGTTTCGTTGAGCAAGGTCATCTCGCGCGCGGCGACAAGGTTGATTCCAAGTTCGGCTTCCTTGATTTTCAAGTCCGCCAGCAACGCCTCCGCAATTTTCTTAAACAACCGCGAATCTATTTTCCGCGCCCGCTGCCGGTTGGCTATGACGACGTTCATTCGGGTTTCGTCCTGCCGCGGTGTTCCTCGTAGGCCGTGATGATGCGCTGGACGAGCGGATGCCGCACCACGTCGCGCTTGGAAAACTCAACAATGGCAATGCCTTCAGTGTTTTTCAATGCGTGATGCGCCTCAAGCAGGCCGGAATGTTTGTGCGGCGGCAGATCAATCTGTGTTTCATCGCCGGTGATAACCGCCTTGGAGCCGTGGCCGAGCCGGGTGAGAAACATCAGCATTTGCTCCGTCGTGGAGTTTTGCGCCTCGTCCAGGATGATGAAAGCGTTGTTCAACGTCCGCCCGCGCATATAAGCCAGCGGCGCGATTTCAATCGTCCCGCGCTCGGTGTGCTTGGCGATTTCCTCGGCGGGCAGCATGTCATGCAGCGCGTCGTGCAGCGGACGCAGATACGGCGTGATTTTTTCGTAGAGGTCGCCCGGCAAATATCCCAGCGCCTCGCCGGCCTCGACCGCCGGGCGGGTCAGAATGATCCGCGAGACCTTTCCATCGCGCAAAGCCGCCAGCGCGAGCGCGACAGCCAGATAGGTCTTGCCCGTTCCCGCCGGACCGACGCCGAACGTGATGTCGTGCTTGCGGATGGCGTCGAGATATTTTTTCTGGCCGACGGTTTTGGCGGTGACGCCCGGCTTTTTTTCGTGCGTTGTCACGCGGTCGTTCACCAGATTTTTCAGCGTCTCCGCCCCTTCGTGCTTCACCACGTTCAGCGCGTGGGCAAACTCCCGATTGCGGATTTGCGAGCCAGCCTTCATCAGTGTTTCCAGCGACGCAAACAAATTCCTGGCGCGCTCAATCGCGTCGGCCCCGCCTTCCAGTTTTATCCAGCCTTCGCGCGCGGTAGCCTTGACGCCGAGTTCCGTTTCCAGCGATTGCAGATTGCGCGGCTCGTGGTTGAAAAGCTGCTGCGCGGCGCGCGCGTTCTCGAAATGAAGGGTTTCAGTTGCCACAATTAACCTTTGTAAATGGCGTGTGTGCCGATGTCCACAGTCACAACGCAATCGTCTTTGATGAAAAACACGGCGCGCAAATCGCCTTCAATGTCCACTGCGTAAATTGTCTGACCGTAGCGGGCGGAGAGCCGGTGAATTTTGTGTGTGCGCAGGCGTGTGTCAAAAGGATTTTCCTTGAAGATTTGCCACGCCCGCCGAGTCGAATCTTTTTGATTGGGGCTTAACTCGTAGAAACTTTGCCAGAATCGCTCTGTAGGTTTGAATTTGTAATTCATGTCTCCCGCAGAGCAGCTTTGAGTGGCGGCGTTAACACTTATTTGATTGGAAAAGGTGGTTTAGCGCCGCTCAAAACAGTTTCCATGTCCGCGAAACGTCCAGCTTCAGCGTCGGCCATGCCTTGCTTGAATGATTCTGGAATCCACGAATCGTCATGTTCTACGATGTATTTCGTGACTTGCGCCCGTTCGTTCGCGGGCAATTCTTTGATCTGCTCGATGATCTCTGTCGCGCTCATGGTTTAATTATCCGTCAAAGTCTTTTTTTGGCAAGCCGGGTTGTTCCTTGTTTCATTGGTGGTAAAGATTATTTCGCAAGTTCCGCCCGCAGTTGTGCCGCTAGTTCGCTCAACGCCTGCGGCAGCACGGTCGTGTTGGCGATCACCGGCATGAAGTTCGTGTCGCCGTTCCACCGCGGCACGACGTGGATGTGCAGATGCTCCACTATGCCCGCGCCCGCGACCTTGCCGAGATTGATGCCGATGTTGAAACCGTCCGGCTTCATCAGTTGCGTCAGCGCATTCACGCAGCGGCGGACAAGCTTCCACAAATCGGCGAGTTCCTCGTCGGTCAGACCGTTCAAGTCGGCGACTTCCTTGTAAGGCACGACCATCAGGTGGCCGCCGTTGTAGGGATATTTGTTCAGCAGCGCGAAACAGGTGCGGTCACGCACGATGACATAATTGCCCTCATCATCGCTGGATTGCGCGATGCTCGTGAACAGGCTCGTGTCGAGTCTGGGCTTGGGCGCGAGGATGTATTCAATCCGCCACGGCGCGTGCAGTGTTTCCATGGATTCAGTGTAGGAGCCGGGGTAGCGAGACTCAAATTGAATTTATGGCCGCCGCCGGAGCAAATACTTCGCGAACGAAATTAGCCCGGAAAACTTGTAAGCCGGGTCGACGTATTTCCCGATGACGTAAAACGCGAAATAGTAAAACCGGCAGAATCCCCAGATGGCCAGCGCCAGCAACGCGGCGGTTTTCCAGCCCGGGCTGTCCAGAAAAACCATTATCGCGGCGACAATGCCGATGAGCAGGAACAACAGCCCTTTGATTTTTATACAGGCTGCGCTCGTGAGGTCTTTCATTTGAACAGGCTCAAAATCGCCGCCGCCGCGCGTTCCGCCGCGCCGGGTTCGCCGAGCGATGAGACAATTTGGGCGAGCTGCGATTTGATTTTCGTCCGGCGTGACTCGTCCTGCAACAATTCCAAAGCCGCGCGCGAAATGTTTTCCGGCGTCGCGGCGTTTTGGATGAATTCAGGAAACACCTCCTCGTTTGCGAGCAGGTTCGGCATTGTTGCTGATTTCACAGTCACGATGCGCTTGGCGATTTCCCAGGTGAACCATGACGTTTTGTAAAGCGTCACCGTCGGCACGCCGAAGAACGCGCATTCCATCGTCACCGTGCCGGTCGAGGCGATGACTGCGTCCGCTTGTGCGAGCGCCTGCGGCAGATTGCCGATTTGAATTTCAAAGTTCGCCGGGAGCGCGGACAGCTTGTCCGCGAGTTCTTTCAAGGCTTGATTCGGCAAAACCATTTTGGCCCGCGCGTCCGGCAATTTTACACGAATCAATTTCAATGCGCCTAGCATCACTGGCAAATGCCGCTGCAATTCACTTTTGCGGCTGCCTGGCAGCAGAAGGATTTTGGAGTGCGCCGACATGTCGGAGCTTTGTGACTGCGCGACATGTCGCGCAGATGAAAGCGGTGACATGTCACCGCACTCCACAGTTTCCGCTTTCCGCTTTCCGCTTTCCGCTTTTTGAAATCTCCCCACCATGGGATGCCCGACAAACTCCACGCGCAGCTTCGGCACGCGCCTGGCATACCAATCCTTTTCAAACGGGAAGATGCTCAATAGCAGATCGTAATCCGCCGCCAGCAAATCCGCCCGGCCCGGACGCGACGCCCAGACCTGCGGCGAAACGAACTGGACGATTTTCGGATTCCATTTTGAAAACGGATTTCCCCGGACGTATTCCCTGACCGCGTGGCCGAAGCGCAAATTGAATCCGCCAAAATCCACGCCGATGACGACGTCCGGCTTGCGTTCGATGGCGAGCGCAAGCAGTTGATTGAACAGCCGCCGGAACTTGAAATAGTTTTTCAGCACGTCGGAAAATCCGATAACCGAGTGTTCGGTCATGTCGAACGCGAGTTCAACTCCGGCTTCAGCCATCTTCGCGCCGCCAGCGCCGAAGAATTGCGGATCGCGCCCGTCTCCGCTTCGCTTCGACGAGGCAAGCAGCGCGGAAACCAGTTCCGCCGCGAGCAAATCACCGCTCGCCTCACCCGCGATGAGCATGAACGATTTAAGTTTCACGGTTTTATATTAACGCAGAGACGCAAAGACGCGGAGAGATTTCGCCCGGCATTGGCGAACAGACTCTAATGAAAACTGTTTTTATCTGATGATTTGCCGCGATTTTGGCCTGTCAATTGAAACAATTGCATTCACAAAAAAAGTTACAGCTTCTGCCAGGTGCTTTCAATTTGTAAAATAATGAAAATGTCACTGATGGCCGCGGGCATAAGCGATGTCTTCCGCCAGTTCCTTTTGACCGTAGTGCATGGGGATGCCGCGCGCCGCCTTGAAACGAATTTCTTTCATCGTGCATACATAGCCACCCAGCAAATACAAGACAGCTTGTTTTACGGCCACCCCGGTTTCATAGCTTGACGCGATTCCGAATGGAATTGTTTGTCCAACGATTTTGGC
>JBEKRA010000246.1:0-4247 GCA_049519195.1 Verrucomicrobiota bacterium | reverse complement strand
CACGATTGTGCCGAACGTGATTTTCACGTCGCCGGAAGTCGGCACCGCCGGTTTGAGCGAGGACGACGCGAAGAAACAGAACCGCGCCGTAAAGACCGGCAAGTTCCGCTTCGCCGGACTCGGCAAGGGCATGGCCACCGGCGAGACCACCGGGTTTGTGAAATGGATTGCCGACGCGACAACCGATCAATTGCTGGGCGCCGCCGCCGTCGGCCCGCACGCGACGGAACTCATCGCCGAGGCCGCCGCCGTGATTTGCTCCGAGCTGACCACACGCGAATTGGGCCGGACGATCCACGCGCATCCGACTTTCAGCGAAATCTGGATGGAAGCCGCGCACGCCCTGCACGGCGAGTGCATACACGCGCCGCCCAAGCGGAAGTGATGTGCAGCGTCGAGCTTGTGGCTCGATTCATTTCGGCCACAGGCAGAGCGATACAAAGTCAGCGGCCTTGGGAAACCAACGCTGATTGTCATTTGCCACGATAAAGGCGGAGTTCTTGCTTCAGGCAGAAGGATGTTTTGGCATCCAATATGCTACCTTCAGACCTGTTCGGGATGCACACTGATAATACATTGCGGTTTGTCCGGTGTCTGGACACAGGGTGTCTCAATTCCGGACATGGGCGGGTCTTGGTCAACTGCGCCAGCGCCGCCACACAGGAGGGCGTTGCATGAATTTCACAGAGGCCATGGGACTCATCACCGGATTGTTGCAATTCGTCGTTGCCGGTTATGCCCTGCGACTGAACCGCGTCTTCGGAACAACGCGCGTGGGCTGGTCATTGTTCCTGGCTTTCTTTCTTCTGGCCCTGTTCCATTTGATCCAATCGGTCACGCCGAACGGCGCCGGCATTGAGTTGGGGGTCGAGGTGAATGTGATGTATGCGTTCATTTCGTTGCTGCTGCTGACCAGCCTGGTCCATTTGGAAACCGTGCTCAAGGAACGGGCGCGTGCGGAACGCGAGGAACAACGTTTGCTGGCCACATTGGAATCGGAAGTTCAAAAGAAGACGGCGTATCTGATGAGGGCCATTGAGGAACTCCAGGCGGAAATTGACGGAAGAAAACAGGCGGAAGCGGAGGTCGAGACGACGCACCTGGAACTCCGCGCCGCTTCCCGCAAAGTTGAGTCGGCGCAGATGGCCGCCACCGTGCTGCGAAGCGTGGGCAACATGCTCAAAAGCGTCAACGTCACCGCCGATCTGGTTTCCGACCAGGTGAAGCAATCCAAGATCGCCAACGTTGTCCACGTCGGCGCCCTGATTCGCGAGCACGCGGCGGACTTGGGCAAATTCATGACAAATGATCCGAGGGGCCAAAAGCTGCCGGTTTACATCGCGCAACTGGCCGAGCATCTGGCCGAGGAACGAACCACCCTCTCAACCGAGTTGGAATCGCTCAAAACGAACATCGAACACATCAAGACGGTCCTGATGATGCATCAAAAATGCGCCAGTCTCGCCAGTTTGAATGACGCGGCACAAGTTGCCAATCTGGCCGGAGAGTCGCAACGCACAAGCACCGCCGCGGCGGCATCAGCCGTTTTTTTGACACAAACGACAGGCGCCAAACGCTGCCAACCAGCACTGGCGAATTGATTCAAATTAGCAGGGCAGGAGGAGCGGACGGGTTGAGATGCACGAGGCCAAAGACCGGCTTGCTCCGACTGCTCTGCTGAAACCCAGTTTCACTGCGTTGTGACATTTATCACATTCTCATTTCCAATCCTTTCGGGCATTATTGCGCCGGGCGCGGACAGAAAGCCTGTGTCGCACGCCAAATAGACTTGAATACCGTGTTGCACTTGGCCGGAACGATTCAGTTGAAGAGGAAATACATTCCTCACCCCGGCCATCTCCCTCCAAGGATAGGGAGCGCATTATCCAGCGATACAGAAGAAGAACCGTTTGGTGCTGGCTGGCGGAGTGTTCGATGTTCGTTTGAAGCGACCAACGGCATCCGCGCCGGGTGCCTCCCAGGTAGTCCACCAAACCGAGGCAAGGCCACAATTCACCACCGCAAAACTAACAAAAACTGACATGAATTCATTCCGAAGCATTCCAGGCGCGTCCAGATGGTCTGTCATCGCCTTGTTTATTGCCGCCAACCTGATGGCGTTTTCCACACCCGCCGCCTCCATTTCAGTTCAATCTTTTCAAAAAGACGCCGATGGCGTGACGCTGACGATGTCGCCGGGAAAAATGAAACTCACGGTCTGCTCTGACAGCATTGTGCGCGTGATGTATTCGCCAGCCGCGACGTTGCCTGCGGGACAAGACTTCGTGGTGACGAACCATTCGTGGAAGAAGGCGTCGTTCAAGGTGGCTGATTCGAACGGCAAATTGACGCTCACCACAGGAAAACTGAAGGTAGCCGTGGACAAAGCGACCGGAGCGGTTTCATTTTTTGACGCCGCCGGTAATCTGCTGCTCGCCGAACCCGCCGCCGGCGGCAAAACCATGACCGCCGCGACGGTGAACGGCGAATCGTCCTTTCAGCCGGAGCAAACATTCACCAGTCCGGCGGATGAATTCATCTACGGTCTCGGTCAGTTTCAGGAAGGCATTTGGAACTGGCGCGGCATGCCGCAGGAGCTTCGGCAGTTGAATACCGAAATCTCGATTCCGATGATCGTGTCAAGTTACGGATACGGATTGCTCTGGAACAATGCCGCGCTCACCGAATTTAATCCCGCTGACACGCAAGTAGCGCTGACCAACAAGTCCGGCACGTTCACAACCACCGAGGCGGGCGATTATGTTTTTTTTGTCAAGGACGGCGACCGTCGTGGTTTGATCGGGTTGCAAATTAACGGTGAGACGATTGCCGCCATCACCAACATGTGGGTGACTTACAATATCAGCGTGAAGACGACGTTGCCGGCCAACGCCACCTGCACCGTTACTGTGCTGGGCGGCGGAAGAAATGCAAAAGTCTGTGCCCGTCCGCTGGGCAACACCACGACGTTCCGCTCCGAAGTCGGCGACGCGATTGATTACTACTTTTTCTATGGCCCGACCGCCGATGAAATTATCGCCGGCTATCGTCAGGCCACCGGCGATGCGCCATTGTTTCCCAAGGCGGCGTATGGTTTCTGGCAATGCCGCGAGCGCTATTCCAGCCAGCAGCAGATCGTGGCGGCGGCCAGTCAGTTTCGCGCCAGCAACATCCCGGTGGATTTCATCGTGCAGGACTGGCAATACTGGGGCAACCACGGTTGGGGCGCCTACGAGTGGGATTTGAAAGCCTATCCTGATCCCACCAACATGATCGCCGAGCTGCACACCAACCATTTCCGCTACATGATTTCGGTGTGGTCCAATCCCAGCGGCATTGTCGGTAAGGCGCTGGCCGCGATGCCGAACGGCTTGATTCCGCGCTCGCAATGGATGGATGTTTACAATCCGGTGGTGCGCAGCCTGCGTTGGAAATACATGGACTCGGCATTTTTCAGTCTCGGCGCGGATGCATGGTGGCAGGATGCGACCGAGCCTGGTGATGACGGCAATTCCGTCAGCGACGTGAAAACTTTTGCGGGATCAGCCAATCGCGTGCGCAATGCCTATCCGCTTTTCGCGAGCGAGGCGACGTATGAAGGCCAGCGCGGCACCGACCCAAGCAAACGGGTCGTCACGCTTTCGCGTTCATCCTATCTCGGCCAGCAGCGTTACGCGGCGGCGGCGTGGTCGGGCGACGTCAGCGGCAACTGGCTGACCTTCGCCCGGCAAATTCGCGGCGGCTTGAATTATTCCATCACCGGTTTGCCGTATTGGACCACCGACACCGGCGGCTTTTTCCATCCGCGCGACCAATACAAATCGCCGGATTACAACGAACTGCTCACCCGCTGGTTTGAATGGAGCACGTTCTGCCCGATTCTTCGCATCCACGGAAGCGGGACTGCGACCGAAACGTGGAACTGGCTGCCGGAGACGCAGACCAATTTAATTGCGTTCGATCAGTTGCGTTACCGGATGCTGCCTTACAATTATTCCGTCGCCTGGAAAATCACAAGCGACCGCTACACGGCGATGCGCCCGCTGGTCATGGATTTTCCGAAGGACAAAAATGTTCTCCCCATCGCCGACGAATACATGTTCGGGCCGGCGTTTCTGGCGTGTCCGGTCACCACGCCGCAGGCCACGAGCCGGTCGGTTTATCTTCCTGCTGGCACGAGTTGGGTGGATTTCTGGACCGGCGAAACTCTGGCTGGCGGAAAAACCGTAATGGCAAACGCTCCCATC
>JBEKRA010000245.1:0-4267 GCA_049519195.1 Verrucomicrobiota bacterium | reverse complement strand
TGCCCATCGCCAGAATCATGGAGTTCAGTCCGTAAAAGCCGGCGTTGTGCATATTCAGCAGCACGGTCGTCATGCCGAAGCCGAGCAGGCCGAGCGGCGCGGGATTCCCGGTGGTGTCTTTGATTTGAGTGACTGTTGGTTCGTTCATAAATGATTTTTTTCTAGATTGTTAAAAATTTTGGCTGCCGGGGCCAAAGACCCCGGCAGCCGTTTCTGATTTACTGCTTTCCCTTCACCAAGGCTTCCACGACGTGCGGATCCGCGAGCGTCGTTGTGTCGCCGATCTGGTCCACGGCGTTCTCGGCAATTTTCCGCAGGATGCGGCGCATGATTTTGCCCGAACGCGTCTTGGGCAGGCCGGGCGCAAACTGGATTTTGTCCGGCACGGCGATCGGCCCGATTTCCTTGCGGACGTGGGCGTTCAATTCCTTTTTCAACTCCTCGCTTTCCGGCACGCCGTCCTTGAGCGTGACGAAGGCGTAGAGGCCCTGGCCCTTGATGTCATGCGGCATCGGCGCCACGGCGGCCTCGGCCACTTTCGGATGGCTGACCAAAGCACTTTCAACCTCGGCGGTGCCGATGCGGTGGCCGGAGACGTTCACCACGTCGTCAATGCGGCCCATCAGCCAGTAGTCGCCGTCGTCGTCCAGCCGGCAGCCATCGCCGGTGAAATAAATGTTCGGATACATCGTGAAGTAGGTTTCGATGAAGCGGTTGTGGTCGCCCCACGTCGTGCGCAACATGCCGGGCCACGGCTTCTTGATGCACAGTTTGCCGCCTTCGTTCACGCCCACTTCCTTGCCGTCGTCGCGCAGGATGACCGGCTCGACGCCGAAGAACGGACGGCTGGCGCTGCCGGGTTTGAGCGTGTGTGCGCCGGGCAGCGGTGTGATGAGAATGCCGCCGGTCTCGGTCTGCCACCAGGTGTCCACGATGGGACAACGCTCCTTGCCGATGACGCGGTGATACCACAGCCACGCCTCGGGATTGATCGGTTCGCCGACCGAGCCGAGGATGCGCAGCGAACTCATGTCGTGTTTGTTGGGCCATTCCTCGCCCAGCCGGACGAGCGAGCGGATCGCCGTCGGCGCGGTGTAGAAAATTGTCACTTTGAATTTCTCCACGATCTGCCAGAAACGCCCGGCGTCGGGGAACGTCGGCACGCCTTCAAACATCACGCTCGTCGCGCCGTTGCAGAGCGGGCCGTAGCAAATGTAGCTGTGCCCGGTCACCCAGCCGATGTCGGCGGTGCACCAGAAAATGTCCTCGTCGTGAACGTCGAAGATGTATTTGTGCGTGAGCGCGGTTTGCAACAGATAACCTCCGGTGCAATGAACAACGCCCTTGGGCTTGCCCGTCGAGCCGGACGTGTAAAGGATGAACAGCGGGTCCTCGGCGTTCATGGCCACTGGCGGACAATCCGCTGAAGCCTTCGACATCACATCGTGGAACCAGACGTCGCGGTTCGGAGTCATGTCGCACGGTGTTTCGTTGCGCTTGACGACAATGACCTTCTCGATGCTGGAGGTTTCCTTGAGCGCCACGTCGGCCATGGCCTTGAGCGGAATGCTTTTGCCGGAACGCAGCGAAGTGTTGGAGGTGATGAGCAGCTTGCAGGCGGCGTCATTGATGCGGCCGGCCAGCGCCTCCGCGCTGAATCCGCCGAACACGACCGAGTGAATCGCGCCGAGGCGCGCGCAGGCGAGCATGACAATGGGCAATTCGGGAATCATCGGCAGATAAACCGATACGCGGTCGCCCTTTTTGACGCCGAACGATTTCAGCACGTTGGCGAACTTGCAGACCTTCTCATGCAATTGCGCGTAGGTCAGTTTGACGACGTCGTTTTCCGGCTCGCCCTGCCAGATGAGGGCGATTTTGTCGCGCGTCTTGGTTTTCAAATGGCGGTCCAGGCAGTTCACCGTCACGTTGAGCTGACCGTCTTCGAACCAGGTGTGCTCGACTTTTTTCGCAGCGGTGTCCCAGACGAATTTGCGGCCCTTGGTCGGCTTTTTGATCCATTCGAGGGTGCTGGCCTGTTCGAGCCAGAACCCGTCCGGGTCCTTGATCGAGCGCTCATACATTTTCTTGTATTGCGCGGCGTTGATGTAAGCGTGCTGGATCACTTCCTTGTTTGGCGGGAAGGTGCGGCCTTCCTGCATCAGGGAACTGGTGGAAACGGTTTGTGTTGGTGTGGTCATAATTTGCTCCTTATTGGTTGTTGTTTGATCTCTGTTATGGTCAACCCGACAGGACTTGCCGCCCGCCCAAGCGGAGGCGCTTCAAGGCCATGCAACGGGAATACATTGTTAATTACACTTGCGATCGTGGCTCTCAACTCCGGTTCGACGGCGCGGCGCTGTTCCGCCGAGACCGCCAGGACGCGGTCGCGCAGGCCGCCCGCCCATTCCGTGCTGGCGAGCATGACGCCGCCCATGCCGAGTGCGAAATCGCAATCGTCGTTCTCGCCGCAAAACGTCCGCCATGCCAGCGCCCAGCCGCGCACGGTGTTCTCGACGTGATACCCGCCGCCGCCTGCGACGAGTGTCGGACGGTTCAATTTCAGCACCCGCTCGACAATCTCGACGACGACGTTGTTCGTCATGCGCAAATGCGTCAGCGGATCGCCCGCCAGAATGTCCAGGCCCAGCTCCAGCACAAGCACGTCAGGTTCAAATGCGGCCGCGAGCGGCATGGCGACGGAATCAAAGGCGGCCAGGAACGCCTCGTCGTAAGTCCCGGCAGGCAGCGGGATGTTCACGTTGAAGCCGAAGCCGGCGCCTTCGCCGATTTCATCTTCAAAACCGCCCCACGGGAAAAGAGTCTTGCCGCTCTCGTGCAGCGAAATCGTCATCACGTCCTTGCGCCGGTAAAACGCCGCCTGCACGCCGTCGCCGTGGTGCGCGTCCACGTCCAGATACAGAACCCGTTTGCCGGCGTCCGCCAGTTTCCGGCAGGCGAGCGCCGCGTCGTTGAGATAACAGAAACCGGCGGCGCGGTCGGGGAAGGCATGATGAAAACCGCCGAGGAGGTTGAACGCGATGTCAGCCCTGCCCTGGAGCAGCAGTTCCGCGCCGGCCAATCCGGCGCCGCACGCTTGGGCGCCGAATTCAAACATGTTTTTGAACACCGGCGTGTCCGGGCCGCCGAAGCCCATGCGCAAGCCGTCCAACGTCAAATCGCCGTCCGCCGCGCGCTGCATTTCTTCGAGGTAATGCGCGGTGTGGAACTGTTTCAGCTCCGTGACGGACGCGCGGCGCGGCTCGAATTCAAAACGGTTTTCATTTCCGAGCAGGCCCAGCGACTTGAGCCGCAGCCGGGCCAGGCCGGCGCGCTGCGCCTTGAACGGGCAATCCGGCGGGTAGCTCAACGCCTCGATTTCCGGTGAATATAAAAAGGCAAGGCTACGCTCGTTCATGATCAAAACTTCGCCCGGAGGCGGAAAGGATGGTGATGCGGCGGTGCGCGCCGGGCGCAGAAAATGGACTCCGGGCAGAGCGCCCAAAGAGCCTCTTTATTTTCTCCGTCTCGAACTGTTTGCGTCTTGAGTTCATCGCCATCCTGTCCGGTGTCGTTTCCCCTGCGGGAACCGTTTCCGGCGGCCAGTTGTGATGCCATTTCGCCCGGCGGTGAGCACGTCTCCGCCGGCAAACTTCGCGTCGCGCCCCTGCCGCGAGGCTGAACTTGCGCAGCCCCGACTTTCAGCGGCTTCCCCGTCCCGCGATGCGAGACAGGTCCGCTGACGGATTCCGGGCGGCAATTGGGCGCAACCCGTTCAAGTTTGCGGGAACAGGCTAACCGCCGGCAGTCAAAGTGTCGAGACCGTTTTTGCCAATTGTTTGATTTTTTTTGGTCAGGGCGGGCCGGCATTTGAGCGGGGCAACCATGTCATTTCGGTTGGGGCGGCAACGCCATTTGGCTTCCATCCAATAAACGAGCCGGTCGCAATCGAACCTCTTTCGCCAGTCGCTGGCATTTTCCCGATGCTCACCGGCAATCGCCCGACGCCTGCCGCACTTTGTCCGGCGAACATCGGAGGTGTCCCGACGCCCGCCGCACTTCGCCCGGCGGACACCCGCTGTCGCGTTTTGCTCACCGGCGGGTCGCCCGGCGGACACCGTCAGTCTCCCGGCGGACACCGGCTGTCTCGTTTTGACCACCGGCGATGCCCCGATGGACGCCGTTTATCAGCCGGGCTAAACCAGCTATAAGCCGATATTATTAAAATATCGCATTTCCCCGTGTTTTTAAGCGCTTTCTTATCTTT
>JBEKRA010000244.1:0-4291 GCA_049519195.1 Verrucomicrobiota bacterium | reverse complement strand
ATCCGCCGTCGCCGGCCGACACGTCGAACTGCTCGATTTCCGGCATTTGCGAAAAGCATTCGCGCAACGCCTCGGCGGGCGCGGCAATTTCGGCGATGACCTGGCTGCTGCCGGCCATGCGCCGCTGCAAATTTTCCGGCGTGTCGGCGGCGAGAATTTTGCCGTCGAACATGATGAGCATCCGGCTGCACATCATTTCCGCCTCCGGCAAAATGTGTGTCGAAATCAAAACCGTGTGCTTCCCCGCGAGGCTTTTGATCAATTGCCGAACCGAGCGGATTTGATGCGGGTCGAGGCCGATGGTCGGTTCATCCAGAATTATCAGTTCCGGCTCGTGGACGAGCGCGTCCGCCAGGCCGACCCGCTGCCGGTAGCCCTTCGAGAGCTGGCCGATGACGCGCCGGCCCACGTCAGCCAGGCCGCATTGGTCCATGACCGTCGTGACGCGTTCGCGCGAGCGCCGCCAGCCGAGACCCTTGAGCCGCGCGCGGAATTTAAGATACTCGCGCACGCGCATTTCTGGATACAGCGGATTGTTTTCCGGCATGTAACCGATGCGGCGGCGCACCTCCACCGATTGATGAAACACGTCGAAGCCCGCCACGCGCGCCGTGCCACTCGTCGCCGGCAGAAAACACGAAAGAACTCTCATCGTCGTGCTTTTGCCGGCGCCGTTCGGGCCGAGCAGGCCGACGATTTCGCCGCGCGCGACCGCGAACGAGATGTCGCTCACCGCCGTGCTGCCCGCGTAGCGTTTCGTCAAATTGGAAACTTCAATCATCAGGTTTGTGAACCTTAAAAAAAACTTGCGCCAGTCTAGCCGAAAACACCTTGCTGCGGCGAACAAAAATTTCGGCCTGCCGATATTAAACAGGCAGGAACCGCCGGAGTTGCGTTCAAAATAAATTCTCCTCGTTTTCATCCCCGCCGCCTGAAATTCGAGGACGGGCACGAGGCCGGGGAGGAACGGGCGTCAAACGGTCTTGACTTTACGGCATAATCGCGCAAACAACTGCGCTGTGAATTCCCCCGCGGAAAATTTTTACGCCGTCTGGCGCAGCCAGTGCCGTGCCGCGGATGTATTGCGCGACAAGGACGGCTTTCCCCCCGAGCGGCTGCTTCAGGCCGTCTGGCGGCATCAGCGGCTGCGGCGCGACCAGTTGAAAACATCGGACGGGAAAGCCATCCGCGTGCTGCATCCCGGCTTCGCCAGCGCCGAAGGCGGGCCGGATTTTCGCGAGGCCGTCATCCAAATCGGCAGCGAACCGCCGCGCTCCGGCGACGTGGAAGTTGATTTGCGCAGCCACGGCTGGCACGCGCACGGCCACGACCGCAATCCGAATTTCAAAAACGTCATCCTGCACGTCGTCTGGGAAACCGGGGCGCCAGCCTCCGGCCCGGCGCGAAACGAACGCTCACTGACTTTGCCGATAAACAATTCGCTCGACGCGCCGCTTGGCGAGTTGAGCCAGTGGCTCGAAAACGAATCCACCGCCGCCTTTCCCGAAGAACTGCGCGGCAAATGTTCCGCGCCGCTGCGCGAACTGACTGAACCGCAACTCGCCGTGCTCCTGCGCCAGGCGGCCCGCGTCCGTTTGGAGGCCAAGGCCGCGCAATTTTCCGCGCAAGCGCGGCACGCCGGCTGGGAGCAGGCCTTGTGGGAGGGCTTGTTCCGCGCGCTCGGTTACAAACACAACGCATGGCCGATGCAAACTCTCGCCGAGCAAAGGGCGCGAATGCTTTCCGGGTTGGAGTTCAAGCTTCAGCTTGTTTCGCCGCAGAACAAGCCAAAGCTTGAACTCCAACAACGCCGCAATGAAAACGCGTTTACCCTCCAGGCGCGGCTGCTCGGCGCCAGCGGCCTGCTGCCGGCGGAATTGACACGGCCGCAAAAAAGTTCGGACACTTATTTGCGCCGCGTCTGGGATTGCTGGTGGCGTGAGCGGGATGAATTCGCGGATTATATTTTGCCGCGAGCAGTCTGGAAATTTCACGGCCTGCGTCCGGCGAATCATCCGCAGCGGCGGCTCGCGCTCGCGGCGCACTGGCTGGCGGACAAAAATTTCATTTCGAGAATTGAAAAATGGTGCGCGACAGAAATTTCAGACGGCAGGGCGGCGCTGCCGCGCCGCCGGGCTGACGAGCAGGTCAGCCCTACCATGCTGGTTGAATCATTGCATGAAATTTTGCAGGTTGAGCGCGATGAATTCTGGTCATGGCACTGGACGTTCAAATCGGCGCGGCTGGCCAAACCGCAGCCGCTGCTGGGCGGGACGCGCGCGACGGATTTGGCGGTGAATGTGATTCTGCCGTGGCTGTGGATTCGCGCGGCGGAAGGGAAAAATGCCGCGCTGCAACTTGAAATCGAGCGGCGCTATTTTGACTGGCCGGCGGCGGAGGACAATTCGGTGCTGAAACTGGCGCGGCAGCGGCTGCTCGGAACTTCCAGCCGCCGCGCGTTGCGGAACGCGGCGGAGCAGCAGGGCTTGATGCAAATCGTCCGCGACTTTTGCGCCCACTCGAACGCGATTTGTGAAGATTGCCGGCTCCCGGCGATGGCGGGCGAATTCCGCGCGGCAAACGGCGGGGCGAATGGTTGACGTGTCGGGCAGTCTATGCCCAAAGAAAAAGCAGTCGAGCCAAAGCAACAAGCCACCCACAACAAGGAATCAAGTAAACCATAGATTTGCGGGCAAGCAAGAGGGTTAACGTTGATATAAAACCAATACCCGAAACAACCACCAGAGTAATGCCAAGAATTCCTTGTAATGCCAAAGACCTAGGTGCCAGTTGGCTCTAAAAATCAACCGCAATTGCGTAAACAGCAATTACCAGTCCGATACCCGAAAGCACCAGAGCGAGCAGACGATCATCTCTTGCGTTCATTCAATATTCAATCGGTTGGAGCAGCAACCGAAAAACAGTCCGGCGTTGACAACGCGGGCCGACGCGGGCGGACCAGGTTACTTCACTTCGAGCTTGTCGAACGGATTGTTCACAAAACCATCCGTGGGCGGCTCGTTTGCGACGGGGACCTTGCCGGTTTTCGGCGGCGCGGGGGAATGATTATTGGCCGCCGCGGGCGGGGAATCATTTTCTTCCGCATACGGATTTTTCCCGCGCTTGTTCCGCGGGAGCGGGCTGACCATCGCGTTGATGCCGCGTCCGATGAGTTTCGGCTCAAAATCGGGATGGCCGTAGGGCGCGACGGCGGCGAGAAATTTTTTGATGACCTCAAAGCCGAATTCCTGATGCGCCATTTCCCGACCGCGGAATTTGAGCACGACCTTTACCTTCATGTCCTCGCACAGAAAATTGATCGCGTGCTGGATTTTGATGCCGAGGTCGTGCGGGTCAATGCGCGGACTCAACTGGACTTCCTTGACGGTGGAGGCGTTCTGGTTTTTCTTGGATTCCTTTTCCTTCTTGGCCTTTTCGTAACGGAATTTGCCGAGGTTCACGAGCCGGCAGACCGGCGGCACGGCGGCGGCGGCGATTTCGACCAGATCCACGCCGTTCTGGCGCGCCAGGGACAGCGCCTCGTTGAGGGAAATGACGCCGAGCTGTTTGCCGTCCACTCCGATGACCCGGACTTCGCGGGCGCGGATTTTGCCATTGACCCGGACAAACGAATCGGACGAAAAATTGCGTGAAGAAAAGGGGCGGCTCAAGACACCCCCGTTGGTTGTGGCATAGCTGTGATTTTTGGCATCAAATCTGTCGTCGGACTAATTCAAACAATGGCATTTAATTAAGCGCTAACCGTTCCCGTTGCAAGCAAATAATTCGCGGTAAAATCAGGTTCCGCCCCGGAACGCCCGGATGCTCCGGACAAAATCGTCCGGCACGCCGAAATCAAACCGTTCCGCCGCGGTCATTTCCAGCGCGACATAACCTTCGCGCCGGCGCTGGATTTCCTGCGCGCGGGTCAGTTGAAACTCGCCGTGGTCGCGCACGCCGTCCCGGATCATTTCCTCCAGCACGTCGTAAATCGAGGGCGCGAGCAGGTGCATACCGAACCAGCCGAGCCAGGTGTCGGCGGGCAGGCCGTCAACGCGCAATTTTTCCCGCGCGACGTCCACGGCGGGTTTTTCGATGATGAGCGAAACGTCAATCAGCCGTGGATTTTCCGCGCGGCGCGTTCCGGCAATCGTGCCGTAGCCTTTCAGCTCGGCAGCGGAAATCCGGTTCACGGCGGAAACGCTTTTGCCGCCGGAAACTTTCGCCATGTCAGCGAGTTCCCGATACGGCGAAATAGTGGCACGGGCTTCCAGCCCGTGTGTCGTGCTGC
>JBEKRA010000243.1:0-4293 GCA_049519195.1 Verrucomicrobiota bacterium | reverse complement strand
AAATTTCCCGACGGCACCGCGCGCGTGCTGGTCGAGGGACTCTGGCGCATCCGCGTGAAAAATTTCTCGCCGCCAATGCCCTATCTTCGCGCGGCCTACGAACTCTTGCGCGACGAGACGGAAAATTCCGTCGAGTTGCAGGCGATGCTGCGCAACGCGCACAAGCAGTTTGATGAAATCGCCAAAATGTCCAGCGCGCTGCCCGACCAGGTCAAAATCGCTGCGCTCAACACCGATCATCCCGGCCATTTCGCCGACCTCATCGCCGCGAACCTGAACTTGGGCCTCGAAGACCGCCAGCGCCTGCTCGAAACCATTTCCGTCCGCGAGCGGCTCCAGAAGCTCCTGCCGCTGCTCGGCCGCGAGCAGGAGGTGCTGACGTTGAGTTCCAAAATCCAGAACGACGTCGCCTCCTCCATCGCCCGGTCGCAGCGCGATTTTTTCCTGCGCGAACAGTTGCGCGTCATCCAGCGCGAACTCGGCGACACCGACCCGAACGCAAACGAAATCAAATCGCTCCGGGAAAAAATCGAGCAGACGCCGATGCCCGATGAGGCGCGCAAGGCGGCCGCGCAGGAACTCGAACGCCTCCAGCAGACGCCGCCCGCCGCCGCCGAATACGGCGTTGGCCGCAATTACATCGACTGGATTTTGAGCCTGCCGTGGGAAAAATCCACCGACGACAAGCTGGATTTGCAGGCGGCGGAAAAAATCCTGAACGACCAGCATTTCGGACTCGCCAAGGTCAAGGACCGCCTGCTGGAATTCATCGCCGTCATCAAGCGCCGCAAACAAATCAAGGGGCCGATCCTTTGCCTCGTCGGCCCGCCCGGCGTCGGCAAAACCTCCCTCGGCAAAAGCGTCGCCGACGCGCTCGGCCGCAAATTCGCCCGCATCTCCCTCGGCGGAATGCGCGACGAAGCCGAGATTCGCGGCCACCGCCGCACTTACGTCGGCGCCATGCCCGGACGCATCATCCAGACGCTGCGCCGCATCGAAAGCCGCAACCCGGTGGTTCTCTTCGATGAACTCGACAAGGTTGGCGCGGATTTCCGCGGCGATCCGTCATCGGCGTTGCTCGAAGTGCTCGACCCGGCGCAAAACAACACGTTCACCGACCATTACCTCGATTTGCCGTTCGACTTGTCGCGCGTGCTGTTCATCACAACGGCGAACTGGCTGGAGCCGATCCACGCCGCGCTGCGCGACCGGCTGGAAGTCATCGAACTGCCAAGCTACACCGAGACCGAAAAATTGCAGATCGCCAGGCGCTACCTCGTCCCGCGACAGATTGAGGAGCACGGCCTCACGAAGAGCGACGTGAAATTTTCCGATTCCGCGCTGCGTCGGCTCATCCGCGAATACACCCGCGAGGCCGGCGTGCGCCAGCTCGAACGCGAAATCGCCGCGCTCGCGCGCAAGGCCACGCGCAAAATCATCTCCGGCAACGGCAAGGCCGCGCCCGTGAAGCTCGACGCCGAACATTTGCCGGATTATCTGGGCCACGCGCCATTTGTCGCCGAAAGCGCGGAGAAAATCACCGAATTCGGCATCGCCACCGGCCTCGCCTGGACGCCGGTCGGCGGCGACATTTTGTTCATCGAGGCGACGCGGATGCGCGGGCGCGGCAATTTGATTCTCACCGGCTCGCTCGGCGAGGTGATGAAGGAAAGCGCGCAGACGGCGGTGAGTTACCTCCGCAGCCAGGCCAAAAAACTTGATCTGGATTTTGATGATTACGGCAAGCACGATTTGCACATCCACGTTCCCGCCGGCGCGACGCCCAAGGACGGGCCGAGCGCGGGCGTGGCCATCGTCGCGGCGCTGGCGTCGCTGCTGTCCAAGCGGCGCGTGAAATCCGACGTGGCGATGACCGGCGAAATCAGCCTGCGCGGGCGCGTGCTGCGCGTGGGCGGCGTCAAGGAAAAGCTTCTCGCCGCGCAGCGCTTTGGCCTCAAGCAGGTAATTTTGCCGGAGGGAAACAAGTCGGACTGGCTCGAAGCGCCGGCGGAGGTGCGCGCAAAATTGCAGGCGCATTTTGTCCGGCAGATTTCCGAAGTGCTGCAACTGGCGCTCGCGGCGAAATGAAAATATTCCAATTTCATTTTCGGGGAGACACCTGAAATGCGGGTGCATGTTCAAAATCCAAAAGCGCCAGGGGGCTGGCGCAGTCCAAGACGCTTCGCGCGGAATGAGTGCCTCGCGCAACGCGCCAGCGTCTTGGAGTGCGGCGGCCCTCCGCCGCTTTTCCGACGGGCGGCAATGGCGATAATGTTTTTATTTTTCGCCATTGGCGCGATGGCGCAAACGACGAACGCCTTGTCCGACGCGGAAATTCAAGGACGGCAGCTTGCTTGGAAACTGCTGGACCAGAGGCCGACGGAAAATTTCACAAATTCGGGCATTTTGAAAACCCGAGACAGCAAAGGCAAAACAGTCGAAGTCCCCACGACATTTGAAATCACTGTCACGAAAACAAATTGGCAAGCCACTTATTCCATACACAAAATTAATACAAATGAGAACCACGCCGCTTGGACTGCGCTTATTGTAACGCACCCTGACAACAAACCAAACCAATACCAATTTTACAAAGTCTTTATTGAGGCTGAACAGTTTGGCCCCATTGCAACAAATCTTACAGGTGAACAAACCATGATTCCATTCGCCGGCTCTGATTTCTGGATTTGCGACCTCGGCCTGGAATTTCTCCACTGGCCGGGGCAGAAGATTTTGCGCGGCGACACGGCACGCGGGCGGCTCTGCAAAATTCTGGAAAGCACAAATCCCAATCCGTCCGCGAACGGCTATTCGCGCGTGCTGTGCTGGATTGACAACGAATCGCTCGGCATCGTCGAGGCGAAGGCTTACGACGCGCAGAACAAATTGCTCAAGGAATTTTACCCGAAGGACATCAAAAAGGTGAACGACCAGTGGCAGGTGGGCAGCATGGAAATTTACAACGACCAGACCCGCTCGCACACATGGCTGAAATTCGACTTGAAGGCGAAGTGACACGGCGGTGTCCTGTTTTGTAGGCGACGAGGTGACGAGTCGTTTGGGCCAGCACTCCTTACGTCGTGCCCTACAACCAAATCACGATGCTGCCAGTGACGCGGCGCGCTTGACATCGTTTTTCCGAATGCCCACGCTGCGCGGCTGGTTATGAAATCCGGCTTTTCCAGAATTTTCACGGCGGCCTGCCTCGCCGCGTTTTTTGCGGCGCGGAGCCTTGCAGCGGACACCAATTCCATTTCTTCATCCACGAACGCCGACGCGGCGGCGAATGGCTATCTGCAAATCCAGGCGCAGCTTCACGACACGCAGTTGGCGCTGGAAAAAAGCCGCGAGGAGGCGCAGCAAAACGCCGCGGACACCACCGCGCGCATCCAGGCGCTCGAACAAGCCATCACCGCGCGCCGCGCCGCCGACCTCGAAATGGCTTGGAAAAACCAGCAGTCCATGTTCATGCTGGCGGGCGCGCTCGGGCTGACGGTGCTGGCGGCGGTGCTGTTCATGGCCTGGCTCCAATGGCGCTCGGTGGCGCGGCTGGTGGAAACCGCGGCGGGCCCGGGCGCCGTGCTGGCATCCGCCGGGGCCGTCCGGCAGCTTGCCGCGCCGGGCCGCGCGACGGTGGAGGTTTCCAACGCGCGCCTGCTCGACATCGTCGGGCAACTGGAGAAAAAAATCCTCGAGCTCGAAAGCGGCGGGCGGCTGCTGGCGGAGCCGGCGGCGAAACCCGACCCGCTCGCCGAGGGGCAGGCATTTCTGGACGCGAACGACCCTCGGAAGGCGCTGGTCTGTTTTGAAAATTTCCTGGCCTCGCAGCCGCAAAACCCGGAGGCGCTGGTCAGAAAGGCGGCGGCGCTGGAAAGGCTGGATCGCGCGGACGAGGCGCTGGCGTGTTGCGACCGCGCCATCGCGGCGGACGGCGCGACGGTCACGGCGTATTTGTTCAAGGGTGGCCTGCTCAACCGGCTGCAGCGTTACGACGAGGCGCTGAAATGCTACGAGCAGGCGATGCTGGCGCGGGACAAAAAGGCAAAATCCTGAGTTAAAAGGAGAGTCAGCGACCTCCGGCAAAGCCGGAGGCTTGACGAAGGTGGAGCGGCCCAAGGCCACATGGCCCTGCGGGCGATATTTCGACGCCTCCACCCAATTCCTGCGTCATTGGTTCGCATTCGCGCACATACAAATTGCGCTCGCCTCGCCGCTTCATTCTTTTGTTTTGTTTGTTTCACCGCCGCGTCCAGCAGCGGGCAACTTGCACACACCTTCTTTGGCCAACGCCAA
>JBEKRA010000242.1:0-4309 GCA_049519195.1 Verrucomicrobiota bacterium | reverse complement strand
CGACGTTTCACCTGAACGCGGTGGATTTTCTGGCGCGGCGCACGGCGGTGCTCGGCATGACGCGCACGGGCAAGTCCAACACGGTGAAACAACTGGTGTCGGTGGTGATGCGCACCGCGATGGAACACGGGCTGAAGATCGGGCAAATCATCTATGACCTGAACGGCGAATACGCGAACGCGAACCAGCAGGACAAAGGCTCGATTGCGGAGGTTTATCCGGACGAGACCATCCGGTATCGGATGATTCCGACGCCTGGGTTTGAGCCGATACTGAACAATTTTTACCGGCAGATTTCGGAGGGGCACAATACGCTGCGCGGATTGATTGAAGGCAGCAAGCTGCACCGCTCCGCGGACGTGGAGGCGTTTTTGAGCATGGATTTCGAGGAGCCGCGGCAGGAGGATTGCAGCAGCGACCACGAATACCAGCGGCAACTTGGGCAGCACCGGCTCAAGCTGGCGGCCTATCAGACCATGCTCGCCCGCGCCGGTTATGAACCGCCTCCGGGCTTTGAAATCAGATTCGAGGTCAATGCCGGCATCCGCCAGAAGGTGAACCGCACGGTGGATCCGGCGAACGGCCTCACGCCCGCGCAGGCTTACGACTGGTTTTATCTGGCGCGGCAAATCCAGGAGGAACTCATCACCGCCGGCGGCGCGTCATGGATCGGCCCGGACACGAACGTGCTGATGAACCTGATGCTCCAGAAAAACGACCAGGGCGGGTATATTCCCGGCTTCCGGCTGCTGCAGCCATTCAAGGATTATCACGCGCCCAGCCGCAGCACGGATGTTTGCGACGAAATCTACGCGCACCTGACGGATGGAAAAATTGTCATTCTGGATTTGTCCGTGGGCGACCCCGCGCAGCGTGAACGGCTTGGCAAGCGGATTGCGCGGCACATATTTCAAAATTCGATGGCCGTCTTCAACACCGGCCGGCATCCGCCGCACATGGTTGTTTATGTCGAGGAGGCGCACAACATCATCGGCCGCGCCGCGCCGCTCACTGAAATCTGGCCCACCATCGCCAAGGAAGGGGCCAAGGCGCGCATCGCCCTGGTGTATGCGACGCAGGAGGTTTCATCCGTCCACCCGAACATCCTCGCCAACACGGAAAACATCCTGGTTTCCCACCTCAACAACGAAAATGAAATCAACGAGCTTGCGAGGTATTATGATTTCCGCGACTTCGCAGGCTCGCTCATCCGTGCGCAGGACGTCGGCTTTGCCCGCGTGAAAACCCTGTCCACCCCGTTTGTCATTCCGGTTCAAATTGACAAGTTCGATCCCGAAATGGAAAGGCAGCGGGCGGCGCGCGCAAAAGCCGGCAACCCGGAGTTTTACGCCGACGCCGGCGTCAGCCAAGGCTGAAGGCTGAAGACTGGCAGAGTTTTTTTCCCAAGACACGAAATTCATAAATCGTGACCTCTGCCAAATCGGCGTGGCGGCTTTCGGCAGAAAGCCGAACCATTTAATTTTCCCAACAAATGCGGCGGTCTGCCGACACGCCGCTACGATGGGTCTAGCGTTTCACAACTCCAACGCTTTCTGCTCGACGGGGCGAGCGCCGACGAGGCCGAGCGCACACCATTGGAATTGGTATTTGTCGTCCTCGGCGAGCGTGGCGGCTTCGTTGGGCGTGGTCGGTTCGCCGATGATGCGGACGAGGGAGGTTCCAGGGAGCGCACGCGCCTCGCGTGCAGCCGACGACACCATAGTCGCCGGCATGGGCGCGGGGGAAGATTCTTGCGTGCTCGTTTCATCGGACGCGCTCGAAGGGTTCGGCGAGGGCGCCGAACCCAACGCGCGGGGCGCGTGTGCTCCCCCGGAAACGAATCTCATCCGGCGGCCGCAGGTGTCTTGCAGGCGGTTTTTGATGAGCGAAATGGCGAGCTGCGTCACGTCAATGCCGATCCAGTCGCGGCCGAGTTTCTCGGCGGCGTCAATGGTGGTGCCACAGCCGCAGAACGGGTCGAGAACCAGTCAGCGACATCCGGCTGCGCCGGAGGATTTCCTGTGGATTAAGAATCAGAGGCGGGAAGGAGGAAGACAGGCATGGCGAAGAATGTTTCTTGAACCGCGCCCGCGAGTATGCTATTGGTTTCCCGTAAATGAACACCGCTTTGAACCCTCTTAAGAGGCTGCCAATGATTGGTGCAATGAAGTCCGGTTTATCATCAACCTGTCTTTTCTTTGCCACCGTTCTCGCTTTTCACCTTGCCACTGAAACCGGCAATGCCGCAACCAACGTGGTCGCTTGGGGTGCCAATGATTCCGGCCAGAGCAGCGTTCCCACTACGTTGACCAACATCACCGTCGTTGCCGGCGGCTCGACCCACAGTCTGGCTCTGAACAGCTCCGGCCTGGTGGTGGGTTGGGGTGACAAAGTTAACCTCCATATTTATGGAGAAACCATACCTCCCTCCAGTTTGTCGAACGCCGTGACGATTGCCGCCGGCGCCGAGTTGAGCCTCGCGTTGCAAGGCAACGGGACGGTTGTCGGCTGGGGAAATCAGGCCGCAGTGCCGGCCGGATTGACGAACGGGCTGGCGATTGCCGCCTCGATTAGCAACGTCATGGCCCTCACAATCGAAGGCAGTGTGGTTTCCTGGGGCGTCGTGCCGCCGCCGCCGGCCGCGACAACCAATGTTGTGGCGATTGGCACCGGCAACCAGCACAGTCTGGCCTTGAAAGGCGATGGCACCGTGGTTGGATGGGGCGACAACACTTATTCGCAACTCAATATTCCAGCCGGATTGACAAACGTGGTGGAACTGGCTGCGGGCACATTCAACAGCCTGGCGTTGCAGGCCAACGGCACGGTGGTCGCCTGGGGCAACAACACCTGGGGCCAAAGCGCCGTGCCCGCCGGCCTGTCCAATGTGGTGGCGATCGCGGCGGGGGTTCGTCACGGCCTGGCGCTGGAGCAGAACGGCAGCGTGGTGGCGTGGGGCGATAACACGAATTCGCAACTCAATGTTCCAGCCGGTTTGTCCAACGTCGTCGGGATTGCCGCGGGCGATTATCACAATCTGGCGGTCGTTGGCAACGGCTCGCCGGTCATCACCGTGCAACCGGTCAGCCAATACATTGCCGGCACGCAACAAGCTTCGTTTTTCGTGATGGCAGCGGGCCTGGCCCCGTTAAGCTACCAGTGGCGTCAGGACGGCGTCATCATCGCCGGCGCAACCAATTCGGTGCTCGTTCTGACGAATCTTCCAACGTCCGCCGCGGGCGTTTTCTCGGTAACGGTCAGTAATTCGCTGGGAACCGTCACGAGCGCCAACGTGCAACTGCCACCCGTCTGGCGCCGGCCGATCATCCTGCTCCAACCGCAAGGCCAATCCGTCCTTTGCGGCGATCCAGCCATGTTCCAGACGACGGCCAAAGGCCCGGCGGCATATCCATTGAGCTACCAATGGCAGCTCGGGGGAACCAACCTGCCGGGAGCCACGAACCGGGTGCTGTCACTGGCAAGCACCACGGGAGCCAGTGCGGGCAATTACACCGTTGTCGTATCCAATGTCAACGGCCCGGTGACCAGTCAAGCAGCCATCCTGACGGTAATCGGCCAGCCGCCACTAATCACCAGTCCGTTGACCGCCGCCGGCAAGCAGGGAAGACCCTTTAGCTACACCATCACCGGCCTGTATAATCCAACTTCATTCCAGGCAACCGGCCTGCCAAACGGACTGAACGTGAACACCACGAACGGCCTTATCAGTGGCACGCCGTTGGTCAACGGCCCGTTTAACGTGACCCTGTCCACGGCCACCCTTTGCGCCTCGGCCACAACCAACCTCATGCTGACCATCACTTCCTCCGTGCCCATCATCACCAGCCCACTGACGGCTTCCGGAGAACAGGCCGCTTTCAATTATCAAATCAGAGCCACGGAATCGCCCACGGGATTTGGCGCGACCAATTTGCCGCTGGGGTTGAGCGTGAACCCGACCACGGGCGTCATTTCGGGCAACGCATTTTTTGCCGGAAATTATACGGCCACGATCATGGCGAGCAATGTTTGGGGCATTGGAACCACCAACCTACAGTTGTCCATCACTTCCTCCGTGCCCGTCATCACCAGCGCCCTGACGGTTTCCAACGAACAGGCCGCTTTCAATTATCAAATCCTCGCCACGGAATCGCCCACGGGATTTGGCGCGACCAATTTGCCTCTGGGGTTGAGCGTGAATCCGATCACGGGCGTCATTTCAGGCAACGCTTTTTATACCGGAAATTATACGGCCACGATTACTGCCAGCAATGTTTGGGGTGTCGGAACCACCAACCTACAGGTGTCC
>JBEKRA010000241.1:0-4318 GCA_049519195.1 Verrucomicrobiota bacterium | reverse complement strand
TTTTGCCCTGTTCGTAAAGGTGGATGATTCGTTCGCGGACCGGCAGAGGAATCGCTTTCATCCCCATATCTTGCCACCCAGATCATGCTTTGTAAAGCTATATTATTTATGGAAATGCTCTAATTTTTGTGCGGCTGACGCTTGCCGCAAACATTCGCATTGTCCACGGCGCACGATTTCAGCCAGGAAAATTTCCCGAAAAACGAAGCTGGCCGGAGCGATCGCAGCAATGATGCGCTTTCATAAAGGCGGCAACTTTACTTCAACTTTTTTACCAGCACCTTGGAATTTCTCCCGCTTTGCTCGTATTTTTCGCGGCGCGCGGGCGGCAAATCGTCGGGCGAACCTTCGGCAAATCCGCCTTTGGATTGAAAATAGGTGAACGCCTGCGTCGAGAGCGTGATGAGTTCGGTCAGGTTCATCTCCCGCGCCTTGTTTTCGACGTATTGAATCAGCTTCCGCCCGATGCCCCGGTTTTCGTGCAGCGGGTTGACGTAAAGGCAGGCCAGCTCGGCCTTTTTCTGTTCGGGATAAACATGCAGCGCCACGCACGCGACCGGATTTTTATCAATCTCAAAAATGAAATAGTCGCCGAGATTTTTTTCCATGGCCGCCCGGCTGCGCTTGACCAGCTCCTCCGATTCGACCGCGGCTTTCGTCAGCAATTGGATCGCCCGCACGTCCTTCTTCATGGCGCGGCGGATTTGCTGGTAATCGTTCGCGTAAATCAGCGTGCCGATGCCTTCGTTGGAAAACACCTCGGCCAGCAGTCCCTCGTCCACTCGGCCGTTGATGATGTGGATGCGCGGCACACCGGCCTTGCAGGCCGCGACGGCGTGGATCGCCTTGGAAAGCTGTTCCGGCGCGATGTCGTTTTTATGCAGCGCGATGACGGATTCGAGGTCGGCAACCAGCATCTGGCGGATGATCCGGCCTTGGACAAATATGCCGTCCTGTGTCGTGATGAAAATCAGTTTGATCGCCTTCAGCGCCTCGGCCACGGCCAGCGCGACGCCGTCGGAATTCACGCGGTATGTCTTGCCGTCGCCATCAAAACCGAGCGGCGGGATGACCGGCACGACGCCCTGCGCGAGCAGCGACTGGAGCAGCTCGGTGTCCACGCGCTCGACCTTGCCGGTGAACAAATGGTCCACGCCCTGGATGATGCCCATCGGGTGTGCGGTGATGACGTTGGTGCTGGCGGCGCGGAGGTCGTTGGCCGAAAGACCTTCGAGAATCTCGTGTGTCAGCCGGTTCGCGGCGGTAAGCGCAAGCTTGAGCGTGGCCGCATCCGTGACGCCGGAGCCGTAGAGGTCCGACGGCGTGGTGTTTTGTTCCTGCGCCAGCGCCCGGATTTGCGCCGACGCGCCGTGGACGAGCACGACGCGGATGTTCAATGAACGCAGCACCGCCACGTCCAGCAGCAGTGTCGCGAAGTTTTCATCCGTGACGATGGCGCCGTCCACCGCGAGGATGAACGTCTTCTCGCGGAATTGCGGAATGTATTGCAGGATGCCCCGCAGGTCGGTCGGTTTCATTTCAACCCGAAATTAGTAGTCGGTTCCGCGCGGGATTCAAACCTTTATTTTGGATGAATTTCATTTGGACGGGCAGTTTCACCCTGAATCAACGCGCCGCCGCGTCCGCAGCCCGCGCAAATGCGCTTTCGCCACCCGGAACAGTTGCGAACGCATCCTTCACAGCGCCTTTGACCGTTTGAACATTTACCGGGACCAACACCCCGTTGAACTTTTTCGTGACCGGCAGGCGATGAGCCGTCTTTTATGGTTGATTTCTCCGGCCTTGTATCTTAAAAGGCATCAAATAGCTGACAATCAATCACAGCCTGAACGGGTCAATGTCGGGCGCTTGGATTTTCAACTGTTATTTGCCAGAGTAACAAACAGCAGCAAAATGATGGAGCATGGAAAAGCAAGTTTGACAAATTTCTAACCGCAATGGAAATAAAGTTCAATTGTGATAAAGCAGACTTGATTGGAGCGTATCTTGCCGGCCTTGGCGAGGATCCCAAGATAAAACTAAGGAGAATTGTGTTCATCCTCATGCCGTTGTTGGTAATGATTGTCATTGCAATCTGCTACCAGCACTTCTTTCACGTCGAAGCACTAAACACAATATTGCTTCCAATCATCTTATTTGCCTTTGCGGCTTTGTATCTCTGGGGAGTTAATAGCAATCGTCATTACCGGGCAAAGATCATCGTGGGAAAACAACTGAAGGAAAAGGGGGAAACCATGCTGGGGGAATACCGGCTCAAGATTCAAGACGATGGGTTGGAGGTCATCCGGAAAGAAACATATCTTTCCCAGTGGAAAGACATACAGAGTATCGAGGCAAATGGAGATTATTGTCAGATTCGTATTCCTGGAAAAGACGACATTATTATTGCATCCAGCAAGCTTGAAAACCATACAGCTTTCGAATTGTTTGTAAGGCTATGTGTGACCATGCATTATTACAAGCAGCGCGGCCTGGTGGAGGAGCCTGTAAAGGAGATTCTTAAGGGAGACGTGTGGGATTCCGCACTCACAAAGCTGCAAATCGGCGACCCAAGCTTGGAACGGTTACAAATGAAGGACGAAGAACCCTCGCGGAAGCCCTTCCATGGAAAGCGTTTCCCCACAAAATGAAAGTAGAACAGGCTGGAAACTCATGGTTGAAGATGCAAAAGACGAAACTTCAAAAGTTGTAAATTGACTCTGGTCTCCGCGCGTGTTCGTGGGAAAATGATTTTCGGCTGACGGCGAATCAGGTGAACAGGAGGTCACGCCCACAACTGGCGGTCAAGCGAGCGATACTGAATCGCCTCGGAAACGTGGTCGCTGGAAATCTTTTCCGCGCCCGCCAAATCCGCAATCGTCCGCGCCACCTTCAAAATCCGGTCGTAGGCCCGCGCGCTCAAATTCAAATCCGCCATTGCATTCTTCAGCAGCTCTTTCGTCGCCTCGTCCAGCGCGCAGAACATTTTAAATTCGCGTGAACCCATTCTTGCGTTGCAGGTGATTTTCGGCTTGTCCTTGAACCGCGCATGCTGGCGCTGGCGCGCGGCGACGACGCGCCCGCGGATTTGCGCCGAGGTTTCGCCCGTGCGGTCGCCGGCAATTTCCCGGAATTTCACCGGCGGCACCTCGATGTGCAAATCAATGCGGTCGAGCAGCGGCCCAGAAATCCGGCCCAGATAATTCTGGATTTCGCGCGGTGAACTTTTTGATTCGCCCGGCATTTTCCCGTCGGGCGTTGGGTTCATCGCCGCCAGCAGCATGAATTGCGACGGAAACGTCATCGTGCCCGCTGCGCGGGAAATTGTGACGCGCCCTTCCTCCAGCGGCTGGCGCAACGTCTCCAGAACGCTGCGCTTGAACTCCGGTAATTCGTCCAAAAATAAAACGCCGTGGTGGGCCAGCGAAATTTCCCCGGGCGTCGGATTGATGTTGCCGCCCAGCAAGCCGGCGTCGCTCGCCGTGTGATGCGGCGCGCGAAAAGGCCGGCGCGTGACCAGCGCCTGCCCCGGCGCGAGCAGGCCGACGATGCTGTGGATTTTCGTCGTCTCCAGCGCCTCGTCCAAAGTCAGCGGCGGCAGAATCGTCGGCAGCCGCTTCGCCAGCATGGATTTCCCGGTGCCTGGCGGGCCGATGAGCAGCGCGTTGTGTCCGCCGGCGGCGGCGATCTCCAGCGCGCGCTTCACGTTCTCCTGCCCCTTGACTTCCGCAAAATCCAGCTCGTCGTCGTCCTCGTGCTGGAAGATTTTTGCGATGTCCACCTTCACCGGCGCGATTTTGATTTCGCCTTCGAGAAATTGCGCCGCCTCCCGCAGATTTTGGACCGGGATGACCTGCAATCCGGCGACCACGGCGGCTTCGGCGGCGTTTTCAGCGGGAACGAGCACGCCGATTTTCCCATCGGCCTTCGCGCGAATCGCCACCGGCAGCACGCCTTTGCAGGAACGCACCGCGCCGGTGAGCGCGAGTTCGCCGACGGCGATGAAATTGTCGAGCTGGTCGGTCTCGATTTGCTCGCTGGCGGCCAGCATGCCGAGCGCGATTGGCAGATCGAAGCTTGGCCCCTCCTTTTTCACGTCGGCGGGCGCGAGGTTGATGGTGGTGCGCCCCATCGGAAACTTGTAGCCGGAATTGGTGAGCGCGGTCGTGACGCGGTCGCGCGATTCCTTCACCGCGGCATCCGGCAGGCCGACGATGACAATCAGCGTGTCGCCCCAGCCGGCGTTGACCTCGACTTCGACCGGAAAGGCTTCAATGCCGTTGAGCGCGGCGGAACAGACCTTCGCAAGCATGAAATA
>JBEKRA010000240.1:0-4325 GCA_049519195.1 Verrucomicrobiota bacterium | reverse complement strand
GGTGACAGAACCGGAGAATTTCGGGCTGCTGTTCAGCAGCACCACGTTGGTCGAGAGCCGCGCGTCGGCAACCGTGCCGCTGGTAATATTGCTGGCATTAAGTGCCGTTAAACCGGTTCCATTGCCAGCGAAAGTCCCCTGGAAAGTCAGTGTGTTGAACAGCACCGTCAGCGTGTTGTCCTCGTTCGCAGAAATCAAATCGACCTTGCCATCACCGTTGACATCCGCCGCTGTGACCGAACGAGGCCGGCTACCCACTGCTGGAGAGGAGGCCAGCACAAAACCGCCACTGCCATTGTTGGTCAGCACTGTCAAAGTATTATTACCCCGATTTGCGGAGATCAAATCCACCTTCCCATCTCCGTTGACATCCGCCGCCGCGACCGAAAAAGGATAGCTGCCCACAGCCGGTGAGGAAGCCAGCGCGAAGCCGCCGCTGCCATTGTTCGTAAGCACCGTCAACGTGTCGTTACCATTGTTCGCGCTGATCAAATCCACCTTGCCATCGCCGTTGACATCCGCTGCGATAACCGACAGAGGCACGGAACCCACTATTGGAGAGGAGGCCAAAACGAAACCGCCACTGCCGTTGTTCGTAAGCACCGTCAAGGTGTTGGCATCCCAGTTGGCGCTGATCAAATCAATCTTCCCATCCCCGTTGACATCCGCCGCCGTGACCGAAAAAGGAAGGCTGCCCACGTTTGGCGAGGAAGCTACAGCAAAACTACCATTGCCATTGTTGGTCAACACTGTCAACGTATTGTCATCATTATTTACGGAGATCAAATCCACCTTGCCATCCCCGTTGACATCTGCCGCCGTCACTGACGAAGGCGTGCCGCCTACGTCCGACGAGGAACATTGCACAAAACCGCCGCTGCCGTTGTTCGTAAGCACAGTCAGCGTGTAATAATCGCAGTTCGCAGAAATCAAATCGACCTTGCCATCCCCATTCACATCCGCCGCAGCTACCGAGCAAGGCCCGCCGCTAACGCTTGGTGTGGAGGCCAATGCAAAACTGCCGCTGCCGTTGTTCGTAAGCACCGTCAACGTGTTGGCAAAGTAATTTGCGGTGATCAAATCCATCTTGCCATCGCCGTTGACATCCGCCGCCACCACGCAACTGGGGCCATTGCCCACGCCTGGCGAGGAAGCGGTGACAAAGGCCCACCAGTTGATCGCGCCGCCGGAGTTTGCGGTTCGAAGATCCACACCGGTTATTCCCGAGCCATTGCCGGTGAAACTGCCATTCAAGGTCACACCGCTGGCGTTGTTGGTCAGGATCACCGTCGGCAACTGTGCCAAGGGCACCGTGCCGCTCAATTGACTCACCGGCAATGCGCCGCTCAATTGCGCGGCGGGCAGCGTGCCTAGCAGGTTGCTGGCCGTGTTAGCCATGATGGCATACGGCATGGGCATGATTTGCTGGCGCGGCGCAAGCGTGGTGAATGCGCTACCACCATATGTCCGCACGCCCAGTTGCAACCAGCGATCCGGTCCGGTGAAAATACCGCCGCCGAAATCGAGCATCACGGTGAACTGCCCGGTGCTCACCGTCGTGGCGACGTTGGTAAGCGTGTTGCCGACAACGCTGCCGTTGGTCACGGCGTCGTAAATCGTGAATCGCAAATCGTAGGAGCCATTGGCAGTCGCGCCACCAGTGTTCAATTGTCCCTGATAGCTGAACAATGTGCCCTGGGCAAAGGCGGTTGAGAGTTGAGAGTTGAGGGTTGAGAGACAAGTCAGTAGTGCAAGTGCGAGAACGATGTGATTTGATTTGTGTGGTTTCATGGTCTGCCTCCGAATATGGGAATTCCCTTCAGGTTTCCTGCTCTCCGAACAGCAAGTTCAAGAAACCAAGAACACCACCAACTGAAAATGTGGTCTGCATGGAATCAGTTTGTGGATTCCTTTACCGCCGCTGAATGGCTGAAAAGAGAACCGGGCTTGAAAATAGAATGCCCGTCGGGAAATGCAATCTGAAATCAGCGACAAAAAAACTGGCTTCGTCAGCCATGAAGGGATTTCGCAATTAGCGGGGTGTTAATGCAACAGCCATACCCGGCAATGGCGGCGTGACAACTCTGACCGATCCTTTCACCAGCGCCACGCAACGGTTTTATCGCGTGCGGCAATGGTAGCTGCCCGATCAAATGCCGCCCCCGCACAGTGAGCGGGAAACGATTTTGTCGGTTTCGGTTCGTCCATTTTTCTAGGCTTTCGCGTTCGCTTCGTTTAAAAAGAAACACAATGTTTCGGGTAGCCATGAAAAAACTCGCCGCCAATCTTTTCTGGCTCCTGCTCGCGCTGGCAGGCGCGGCAGCTTATGCCACGCTGGCGTTTCGCCGGAGCGAGCCGGTCAACTCCGCCTATATCCTCATCGCGGCGGTCTGCACCTACGCCATTGGATACCGGTTTTACTCGAAGTGGATTGCCGCGCGTGTGCTGGCGCTCAACGAGTGCCGAGCCACGCCGTGCGAAGTCCACGACGATGGCAAGGACTTCGTCCGGACGAACAAATGGGTCGTCTTCGGCCATCATTTCGCGGCGATTGCCGGGCCGGGGCCGCTTGTCGGGCCGGTGCTGGCGGCGCAATTCGGTTACCTGCCGGGGACGCTGTGGATTCTCATCGGCGTCGTGCTCGGCGGCGCGGTGCAGGATTTTGTGATTTTGTTTTGCTCCATCCGGCGCGACGGCAAGTCGCTCGCACAAATGGTGAAGGAGGAATTGAACTCGCCGGCCGGGTTCATCGCGGTGCTGGCGATTCTGGCCATTCTGGTGATTTTGCTCGCGGTCCTCGCGCTCGTCGTGGTGAAGGCGCTTGCGGAAAGTCCGTGGGGTATTTTCACCGTTGGCGCAACGATTCCCATCGCGCTGTTCATGGGCGGTTACATGCGGTTCTGGCGGGTGGGAAAGGTCCTGGAAGCCTCGGCCATCGGCGTGGCGCTGCTGTTGCTGGCGGTGTGGGGCGGAAAGCTGATTTACGCAAATCCACACTGGTCGCAGGTCTTCGGCCTGCGCGACATCACGCTGGCCTGGGCGATCATTGTTTATGGTCTGGCGGCCAGCGTGCTGCCGGTCTGGCTGCTGCTCGCGCCGCGCGATTATTTGAGCACGTTCATGAAACTCGGCACCATCTTCGCGCTCGCGTTCGGCATTCTGCTGGTGCTGCCCGATTTGAAAATGCCCGCGCTGACGCAGTTCATTGATGGTTCCGGTCTTGTCGTTGCCGGGAAAATCTTTCCGTTCTGCTTCATCACCATTGCGTGCGGCTCGATTTCCGGTTTTCACACGCTCATCGCCAGCGGCACGACACCCAAGCTCATCACGCGCGAGAGCTACGCGCGGTCCATCGGCTATGGCGCGATGTGCCTCGAATCGCTCGTGGCCATCATGGCCATCATTGCCGCGTGCGCGCTAGATCCGGGCGTTTATCTAAGCATGAACGTCAAAGGCGACGCGGCGGTGACCGTCGCGAAGGTGACGGCGCTCGGCTATCCCGTCACGGTGGAACAAATGAACGGGTTGGCCGATCAAATTGGCGAGAAATCTTTGTTTGGCCGCACCGGCGGAGCGGCCACGCTGGCCGTTGGCATGGCGCAAATTTTCTCCAGGACCGTCAATGGCCGCTGGCTCGATCTGTGGTATCACTTCGCGATCATGTTCGAGGCGTTGTTCATCCTGACCACGGTGGACGCCGGCACGCGCGTGGGCCGCTACATTCTCCAGGATTTTCTCGTGCACCTCTGGAAACCGCTCGGCGACACGCGCAACCTGCGCGCGAATCTGGCGGCCAGCGGGTTGATGGTGGCCGGCTGGGGTTGCTTCCTGATCCAGGGCGTGCGCGATCCGCTTGGCGGCATCAACTCGCTCTGGCCGCTGTTCGGCATCGCCAACCAGATGCTCGCCGCCATCGCGCTGTGCCTCGGCACGACGATTATTTTGAAAATGCAACTCGGGAGGGACGGCGTGTCGCCGTCCCAAATTGAAAGTCAAAAAGCAGGAAGTTTGGGACCGCGGCACGCTATCCCACCCAAAGCCAGGAAACCAGCGCTCGCGCTGATTACCCTGATTCCACTCATCTGGCTGGTAGCTGTGACGTTTACCGCGAGTATGCAAAAAATCTGGCATCCCGACCCACGCATTGGCTTTTTGGCGCAGGCAGAAAAAATCAAGCAAGGGTTATACGATTTTGAACTTGCCCATACACGAGCAATTCAGAATTACCTCACAATCGCGATTGAACATGGTAAGGATTCGTCTGAAGCCGTTGCCGCCAAACTTAAATTTGATCAAACCTTGGCAGCGGTTGTAACTCAACAAAC
>JBEKRA010000239.1:0-4337 GCA_049519195.1 Verrucomicrobiota bacterium | reverse complement strand
GTTACCGCACTCCAAATCCACTCTGTCAAGTATTTCGCACAATGCACCGGCGGCCAATACATCTTCATCCGCCCTGTGCTCCCGCGTGCCGGCACAGACGAGCAACACTTCTGCCGGCTTAAGCATTTTGATGAATTCCGCCGTCGCGCCGAGATTCAAAAAGGAACCAGCCAAAACCGTCTTCGCGCCGACGCAGGCACGCAGCGCGCGAGTGCCGTTCGTCGTGGTGGAGACAATTGTTTTGCCGCGCACCTTTTCCGCTGTGAATTCGCGCGGTGAGTTGCCGAGGTCGAAATCCGTTCCGCCGGTTTGTGCGGCGCGGATTTTCACGCCGTCGCGTTCGCCGCCGAGTAGAATAGATTTCGAATTCCGAACTCCGAACTCCGAATTTTTGAAGGCCAGCGCCTCGGAAATCTCGCTGACGGGGATGATGGCCTTCGCGCCGTTGTGCAGCGCGGTCACAATCGTGCTAGTGGCGCGCAGCACGTCGAACACGACGCAAACCGTTTCGCGCAAATCGCGCTTGGCAAGCGCGGGCAGTTCCGTCGGCGTCAGGATGGCGTCAATGTTCATTTTGGGTCTCGCGAAGGACGCGAAGGGAACGAAGGATTTATTTTTCTTCGCGAACTTCGCGGTCTTCGCGCGAAATGTTATTTCAATTTTGTTCGCATGTAATGGAAAAGATATTGCTGGGCGTAACCGGCGTGCGGGCCGAAATGCGTGTCGGCGAAGTGGCGCAACTTCTTTTCGCTGACGCGGCGGCGAGGAAAATACAATTGTAGCAACGCGCGCTCCACCCACACGTCCACCGGAAACGCGGAGTCAAAACCATAGGCGAACAGCAGCACGCAATCGGCGATCTTCCCGCCGACGCCGTGGAGCTTCATCAATTCCGCGCGTGCCTCGGCGAGCGGCAGTTTGCGTATGTTTTCCAAATCCAATTTGCCGTCAGTAATTTGTCTCGCGGCGGCGAGCAGGTGCGGCGCGCGAAAACCCATTTTGCATGAGCGCAGTTCGGTTTCGGTCGCGGCGGCGAGACGTTGCGGAGATGGAAACGAATTCAGTTTTGGGAGGGACGGCGTGCCGCGGTCCCTGAAATTTGGGTCGCCGACACGGCGACCCTCCCAACCTAAAATATTTTCTCCAAACCGTTCGCAGAGCAGGGCGATGATTTGCCGGATTTGGACGATTTGCTTGGTGGAGGACAGGATGAACGACGCGAGACATTCCCACGGCTCCTGCCGCAGCACGCGCAATCCGCGGCACGCGGCGATGGCGCGTCGCATCGGCTCATCGTCGGGAAAAGTTTTGAACACGGCAGCCAGATCGGTTTCGGTCTGGAGAAAATTGCGAAGCCATCTCCAATCTTCCACCGGAGCGGCGGTTTCGGCAAAAATTCCATCATGCGTTTGAGTGAGTCGAACCCGATGATTTCCAATGACGCCGACCCACGAATTGGAACTCGTGGTCGAGCCGTCAGCGCTCCGTTGCCAGCGGAAAACCTGGCCGGAGTCAAGCGTCGCGGCCAGATCGTAATCGCGGGCTGGCAGAAGAATTTCAAATTGGTGGGGCGAGCGTCCTCGCGAGCCTGGGTTTGCGCGTGACAACTGCGGCTTGCCTGGAGTCTCGCCCCACCGTGTATTATTCGCGGCCATTTATTTCAAATTGTAGCACGCCCAGAGGTGGACGCGGTGGAACACGCGGTCGCCGATATTCACGTCCTGCTCGCCGAGGTCGGTGACGGATTCAAATTCCAGCGCGATGCGCGGCGGCAAAATTGCCGACGGCGGCGCTGTGCGGTTGATTGGCTGATGCGCCAGCCACTTCCACTGCCAGCCGCCTCCAAGTTCGTAGAGGCCGGCTTCGGCGGCGAAGATGGCGTTCTGGCCTTTGCGCTGGTCGCGGTAATTGTATTCCGGCCAGAAATAAAACTGGTTCACCGGTTCGTCCGAATCGGCGGAATAAACGAGCGGCCCGGATTTGAGCGCGGTGCGGGCCTGCGGAATGTAAAACGAATACTCCCCGGTGATGCCGTAATGACCGGCGATGATGAAGGCCGGTTTGCCCCCGGTCGCTAGTTTTTCACGCGCATTTTCAACAAGCGCGGCCTCCACGTTCCACGCTTGAACGCGGCGCGTCGAATCTTTTTCAGCGGGTAACGGCTGGCCGCCGATTTTGTCAATGAGTTTGCTTTGATACATGATGGCGATTGCGAAAATCCCCAGCGCCACGCCGGCGGCAAAAAGCGGTTTCACCCAGTTCCAGCCGGATGGAGCGCCGGTATTCAATCCGGCGCGTTGGAGTTCAGGCTTTAGCCTGTCTGCCGTGGCGCAAGCTGAAGCTTGAACTCCAACATCTTCGGGCCGGGCCAGAGGCCGGCGCTCCGGCTTTTGCGGAGAATTCAATTTCTCATTCCAATAAGCCACCATCAGGCAGAACATCGGCAAGATGGAAACGGCAATCCAGTTTGGCAAAATGCGCGAGTGTAACGACCAGAGCAGATGGCCGAGGAAAACCGGCGCGCCCATGCAGAAAAGGTAAAGCCAGAGCGGACGCTCGCGGCGGAACTTCCAAAAGCCGATCATCGCCCAAATCGCGCCAATGAAGAAAATTGGATTCAGCACGGCAAACTGCGTGAAAAGAAAATCCCGAAAGAAACGGAGCGTGGGATGCCATTGGCCGTGCAGACCGGCGTCGCCGCCAACGTCGTTGAGCGTGGGCCAGCCGCGCTGCGAATTCCAGACGACGACCGGGAGCGTGCAAATCGAAAAAATCAGCAGCGCGAGCCACGGGCCGGGCTTGCGCAAATGAATCCGGGTTGCTGGCGCAAGCGCGAAGAGAACCACCCAGCAAAAGATTTGCATGACGGCGGTGTATTTGCAGAGAAAGCCGAGTCCCATCGCCAGGCCGACGATAAGCCAGTCGCGCGTTCTTCCATCAGGTTGCTGCGATGCTCCCGTTGCAGAAAGTGGCAGCGACGCCATCGTAGCTTCTCCATGAAAACTTCCGGCAGCGGGGGCGCTGCCGTCCACCATTCTGCGACGAGGCGTCGCAGCTACCGCGCGCCAGCCTGCGACCATCGCCCACGTCCAGCAGAGGACGAGCGGCGGATCAACCGTCATCAAAATCGTGCCCAAGCCAAGGAGCGGCGTGGCGGTTGCGGCGAGCAGCAGCCAGAATGACGGTCGCGCGCCAATTTCACGCGCCAAGAAACGCAGCAACAGCAGGCTAGTGATCGCGGCGAAAAGCGGCGAGAAAAACCGGACGCCGAATTGCGAATCGCCAAATATCGAGGTGCCGGCGAGCTGGATGAACGCAATGGCCGGCGGCTTGCTGTAGAACGACAGCGCGGGATGTTTGGACCAGACCCATTGATACGCCTCGTCCTGGCTCAATTCGATGGCGCCGCTGGCGAGATAAATCCAGCGCCCGATGAGCATCAGAAAGATCAAAATGCAGCCGAGACGAAACCATTCAATTTCCGATTTCCGATTTCCGATTTCCGATTTGAAAGATTCAGCTTTCAACAGATTTGGTATTTGCGCGTGCCAGACGGGAAACCATTTTCCCCCAATCCAGTTCCACGCCGTCTCCAATCCAATGACAGCAGCGGCGGCGTAGCCAGCGCCCAGAATCGCGCCAGCCAGAACGTCGCTAGGATAATGGACGCCGTTGTAAATTCGGGAAAAGGAAACGGCCAGTGCCATCGGCAGCATGAATCGCAGGCTGCGCCGGTAAAACAGAAACGCGACCATCGTCGCCGCAAACCAGTTGGCGGCGTGCGACGACGGCATGCTGTTGCGGCCGCCCTTGTTGACGGCCATTTCATCCGGCGGGACATAGCCTTTGCCGACGATGCCGGACACACGCGCATCCGGCAACGTGACGAACGGGCGCGGGCGCGCGACGGTGTGCTTGATGGTGTTGCAGAGCAATCCGTCGTTGGTCGCGACGATTAAGACCATCAGCAACACGAAAAGCCGCGCGCGCCGGTTGCCGAAGCAGAGCAGGGCGAGGCCGGCTGCAACCGCCAGCGCGATGAACCCGCCCTTCACCGCACCGTCGCCGCTCAAGACCGGCATGAGCCAGTCGAAGAACGGATTGGCCAGTGACCGGTTGACGAACAAAAACAGGTTCGTGTCGAGTGTTTGCAGCCAGTGCATCGCCGACAGTGTAGCGGGGATTGCCGTTTTGGAAAACCGAATTGGCGAATCAACCTGTGCAGTCTGGCGTTGGATTAGACCGCTGCCTCCGGTCTCGTCTGCGCCATAGCAAAATGAAAATGATGGCTGAGACCGACGGAATAAACATATACAGGATAAAATTCATCGGGTAGG
>JBEKRA010000238.1:0-4371 GCA_049519195.1 Verrucomicrobiota bacterium | reverse complement strand
TTGACGAAGGTGGAGCGGCCCAAGGCCGCATGGCCCTGCGGGCGATATTTCGACGCCTCCACCCAATTCCTGCGTCATTGGTTCGCATTCGCGCACATACAAATTGCGCTCGCCTCGCCGCTTCATTCTTTTGTTTTGTTTGTTTCACTGCCGCGTCCAGCAGCGGGCAACTTGCACACACCTTCTTCGGCCAACGCCAACCCATAAATCTTTCCCCTGCCGCCACATTCCAGGAATCGTCAAACTCTGGGAGTCTCCCCGGCAGAGCCGGGGGTTTACCCAATGATTATTAAACAGAGGTTTTTTAGAACCAGCCTTTTTTGCCCTCAACGTAAGTTTTGATAAAATCCTCATCGCTCTTCGTCAGATAGATGATGCCTTCAATAAGTCCAATTATCCACATGACAGGTGCCGCGAAACCGCAGGTCAAAACGCTCACCAGCAGCATGATCAACCCCTCATTTTTATAGCCCATGATGAACTTATGTATTCCAAGATATCCAAGCAAAATCGCCAGCAAACCAGCCGCGATTTTGTTGCATTCCTTGTTCACCGGCTTAAAACCAACGCCACAATTCACACAAACCACGGCGTTGGAGTCTGTCGGCTTGCCGCAATTTGAGCAGCAGGCAACGCCATTTTTCGGGTCAGCTCCACATTTGGTGCAAGCGACGGCCTTATCATCCAATTGATTGCCACAGTTTCGACAGAACATAATTTTTTCCTTTCCCGTTGGGTTGTTAATGACGGCTTTTAATGTCTTTTCTTGATTCAGTCAACTTGAAACTGCGGATGCCGCCGCAATTTCTCCGCCGTCGCCGGCGACAGCGGGGCGCGGGAATAAACCGGCTCACGCAGCGGCTCCGCGCTGTCGGAACGCAGCGCGCGTTCCAGCCAGCGGGCGTTCAGCGGCTCCGCAATCAAATCCAGACTATTCGCGGCAATCGTAGTTTCCTCCTTCAACCCGGTCGCGTGCCCGACGCCGACAAAAAATCCGGCGAGCAGCAGCGTCGCGCGAATCAGCGTGCTGCGCGAATACGTCGTCAGCGCGCATGGCCGCCGCGAGTCGAGCAGTTGGAACAAGTCGGCGAAAAGCGGCAGAGTCCACATCGCCGGATTTTTCGCCGGTGAAAAGGCGTCGTAAAATATTGCGTGCGGGGCGGGTTGGAGTTCAAGCTTCAGCTTGTCCGGCCTTGGCACGCTAAAGCGTGAACTCCAACTTTTAAGCAGCGCCGGGAAATCGCCGGGATGAAATTCCCAAATCACCGAAAGTTTCCCATTTTCAAATTCCACGCGGCGTTCGCGCAGCAGCGCGGCGATTTGATTCTCATATCCGGCCAGATAGCCGAGCGCGGCGGAATTTTGCAGCGCGAATTCCAGCGGCTCGCTGGTGTTGTCAAAACTGACGAGCCGAAGCCGGCCTGGAATTTCGCGCGTCGCGCGCAAGGCTGCAATTGCATTGGCCGCCGCGCCGAGGCCGGCGTCCCAGATGACAAATTCGCCGGAGTGATTTTTCAGCCGGTCGCAGATTTTGAGCTGCCGGACGTAAAGCAGTTCGGCCTCCGCCCGCGGGCCGAGACCGGGATGCATCTTCTCGCCGTAGCTGGCGGAGAACAAGGTTATCTCTCCGTTGGCAAGCTGGATGAGTTGGTAATCATTCGGCATGGGAAATTGATTAACCGCGAAACACGCGAAACACACGAAAATAAGGAGGCGTCCAAATTTCAAATGGTGGGTGCGCCGCCGCTGCGGCGCACGGCGGTGCCGCAGCACCGCCGCCACCAAAATAAGACGTTACCAAAAATAAACCGGCAATCCGCCCAACACGGATTGCCGGCCAAATAAACCCAGCCGGAATCAGAGCTGCTTCATCGCATTGTCCAGCGCGACGATGAGCGGCGTCATGCTGGCTTCTGTTTCATCGCCCATGTTGGAAATGCGGAACGTCTTGCCCTTGATTTTCCCGTAGCCGCCGTCAATCAGGAAGCCCTGGTCCTTGACGAGTTTTTGCAGCTTCGGCACGTCCACGGGAGCGCGTCCGCCGGGCTTCGCCCCGTTGTTGACGCAGGTGAGAGTGACGGATTCAAACCCTTTTTCCGGGAACAGCGTGAAGCCGTGCTTCGCCGCCCAATCGCGCACCATCTGGTTTGTTTTGCGATGGCGCGCAAAACGGTTCTCCAGACCTTCGGCAAAGAAATCATCGAGCTTGGATGACAGCGCAAAAACGTGGCCGATGCTCGGCGTGCTGGGCGTCATGCTTTGCTCCGCATTTTTCTGGAATTCGACAAAATCAAAATAATAACCGCGGTCCGTCGCCTTTGCGGCCTTGGCAAGCGCGGCTGGCGAGGCAACAAAAACGGCCGTGCCGGGCGGCAGCGCGAACGCCTTTTGCGTTCCGGCGAGCAGCACGTCAACGCCGAGTTCGTCGAACTTGATCGGCAGCGCGCTCATTGAGCTGACCGCGTCCACGATGAAAATCACGTCCGGATATTTTTTCTTGAGCGCGGCAATTTCCGCGAGCGGGCTCATCACGCCGGTTGAAGTTTCGTTGTGGATGACGGTGAGCGCGTCGAACTGGCCGGTGGCGAGTTTCTTGTCCACTGCCTCGGCGCGAATCGGCGAGCCCCAATCCACTTGCAACGCCTCGGCCTGCTTGCCGCAGCGCTTGGACACGTCGAACCATTTGTCCGAAAACGCGCCGCACATGCAGTTCAGAACTTTCTTGGAGACGAGATTTCGAATCGCGCCTTCCATCACGCCCCACGCGGACGAGGTGGAGATATAGACAAGCTGCCTGGTGTAAAGCAGTTGCTGCAGTTGCGGCTGGATTTTCGCGTAGAGGTCTTTGAAGCCCTGGCCGCGATGGCCGATCATCGGCGAGCAAAACGCCTTGAAGGTTTTTTCGCTGACCTCGACCGGCCCCGGAATGTGTAATTTGACGTGTGGCATAAGTTAAAAATGACTGCGGAATCTTACACAAGCAGGCGCGAATTGCAAGGTTGGAATTCAGTCGCCCGCCTGTTTTTTGCGGGGAATGGCAGGCTGAAGCTTGAATTCCTGCATCCGCGAAAAATCACTTCGCGTAGCCGTTCTTGCAAAACCATTCGACGGCCTCGGCAAAGGCCTGTTCCGGCGGAGTCTGGGGCAGGCCGAGTTCGCGGATGGCTTTCTGCGGATTGAACCACATTTTTTCCCTGGCCATGCGCACGCCGGCCAGCGGCGCTTTGGGCGGTTTTCGGGTGAAGAACGACGTGCCTTCGCTGACATGCGCGGTGGCGATGGCGGCCCAGTGCGGGATTTTTATTTTGGGCGCGCGAATGCCGCTCACTTCCTGCAGCACGGCCAGCGTTTTCTCCATCGTCCAGTTGCCCTGCTTGTTGCCCAAAATGTAGCGCTCGCCAACATGCCCTTTTTCCGCGGCGAGGATGTGCCCGATGACGACATCGCGCACGTGGACCCAGTTCAATCCCGTCTCCAGATAAGCCGGCAGTTTCCGGTTCAGAAAGTTCACGATGATCTTGCCGGTGGGCGTCGGTTTCAAATCGCCCGGCCCGACGGGCGCGCTGGGGTTGACAATCACGACCGGCAGGCCGCGGCGCGCAAATTTCATCGCGATCAATTCGGCCTGCCATTTGGAGCGTTTGTAATCGTTTGTGAGGTCTGCCTCGGCAACCAAGTCCGTTTCCATGGACGGCATGATCTCGCCGTTGACTTCCTTTGGCAGGCCGATGCAACCGACGGTGCTGGTGTGGATGATGCGATGGCAGCCGGCGTGTCCCGCCGCGTCAATCACATTGAATGTGCCATCCACGTTTGTGGCATACATCGGTTTGTAATTCCGCAGCCACAAATGGTAGCTCGCCGCGCAATGAAAGCACCAGTCGCACCCGTCCATTTCGCGCCACAGAAACATGGGGTCACTCACGTCGCCGGTCACCAATTCCACATCCAAACCCGCCAGCCCGCGCTGGTCGCTGCCGGGCCGCACGAGCGCTTTCACGCGATGATTGCGCGCCAGAAGCTCGCGCACCAGATTCGATCCGATGAACCCGGTGGCGCCGGTGACAAAACATTTCATAAGCAATAAATTGCGGACTAATTCTGCAACAACGTGCCGCCGGTTGCCATAAAAAGTTTTCCATATTCCGCCGCGCGATGTCTGCTCTTCAAATGTTGCAAAGGCCGGCTCCGTCCCCCAAAATCCACAAGATGAACCGGTGTCAATGTTGCCCGGGCACATCCAACGCCATCGCAAGCCGCAAGCCTTATGAATCTCATGGCCCAGTCTGAAGCCGATCGCAAGGCGTTGAGCTTTGCGATGAACCTATCCCTCGGCATCGGCCTGCTCATGCTCTTCATGAAGATGGGCGC
>JBEKRA010000237.1:0-4920 GCA_049519195.1 Verrucomicrobiota bacterium | reverse complement strand
TCGGCGTCGCGGGCGACCGGTTCAACGTGACGACGTTCGACGAAATCACGACGACGAAGCTCCGGCTGGAAATGGACGGGGACGGCAATTTTTCCACGGGCGTTCTGGAGTGGCGTGTCCTGGATTCGGGCAAGTCGCCGGAGTTTCCGCCGCGTGTCCGCGCGGGCATTGACCGCGACGTGATGCTCGACGGCAAAACGTTTTTGTCCGGCTCGTTGAAATTTTTGAAGCCGAATTCGACGGCAAAAGTTTTGTGGAGCAAGGATTCCGGGCCGGGCCGGGTTAACTTTGAAAACGCGCACACAAATGTTACGACGGCGACGTTTTCCAAGCCGGGCGATTACGTTCTCAAGTTCACGGCAGGCGAGGGCAATTTGAACGCGTCGTCCACGTTGCGGGTGAAAGTCACGACTCCGCCGCCGGCGCAGCGGCTCGACGTGGTTTATACGAAGCGTTACAAAATTGACAGCCCGCTGTGGAACGCGCGGGTGAAGGCGCTCATCGTGAACTGGATTCCGCATTGCATTGACCAGATCAACCGCACGGACATCCCCCGGGGACAAGGACCGGGTGGCATTGATAATTTTGTCGAGGCGGCGAAGGCGTTGCGCGGCGAACCACACGGCGCGCACAAGGGTGACGTGTGGGCAAACGCCTGGGTGCATCAAACCGTCGAGTCCATGTGCATCGCGCTGATGGTGGATGCGCAGGGCGACAAGGAGATTCTCGCGGCGCAGGAAAAGATGAAGGCGACGCTGGAGGACTGGATTCCGAAAATTCTCGCGGCGCAGGAGCCGGATGGTTATTTGCAGACCGCTTACACGCTGGCCGACCGCGGCAAATGGCCGTCGCGCTGGAATCCGGCGCAGCGCGGAAATCACGAGGGCTATGTCATGGGCTATTTCATCGAGTCAGCCATCAATCATTACACGCTGACCGGCGGCACGGACAAACGGCTTTACAACGCGGCGAAAAAACTATGCGACTGCTGGGTGGCGAACATCGGGCCGGGCAAAAAGGAATGGTATGACGGCCACGAGCAGATGGAGCAGGGCCTGGTGCGCTTTGGCCGTTTCGTGAACGACATGGAGGGCGGCGGGCGCGGTGACAGCTACATCGCGCTGGCGAAATTCCTCCTTGATTGCCGTGGCCGCAACGGCGGTTCGGATTACGACCAGACGCAGTCACCCGTCCAGCAGCAATACGAGGCCGTCGGCCATGCCGTGCGCGCGTCGTATCTTTTCTCCGCGATGTCGGACGTCGCGGCGGAAACGCACGACGTGGATTATCAAAGCGCCGTGATGTCGCTCTGGGACAATCTCATCAACAAAAAATATTACGTCACCGGCGGCATTGGCAGCGGTGAGACGTCGGAGGGCTTTGGGCCGAATTATTCGCTGCGCAACGAGGCTTATTGCGAGGCGTGTTCGAGCTGCGGAGAGATTTTCTTCCAATGGAAAATGAACCTCGCCTATCACGCCGCGAAATACGCCGACCTTTACGAGGAGACGATGTTTAACGCGCTGCTCGGCGCGACGGATCTGGATGGCAAGAATTTTTACTATGACAATCCGCTCGTGGAAAACAAGCCACGCTATCCGTGGCACAATTGTCCCTGCTGCGTCGGCAACATCCCGCGCACGCTGCTGATGATTCCGACGTGGACTTATGCGAAGGCCAATCACAGCCGAGACTGCCAGGTGATTGTGCAGCCAAAGCAGGCCACACAATTGATGGCTCGCACGGGAACTGGCGCAAGCGCTAATGGCATTTACGTGAATCTGTTCATCGGCAGCACGATCAATGTCGAAAAAGTCGCCGGCACGGACGTGGAGATGGTGCAGAAAACCGATTATCCCTGGAGCGGCAGCGTCGCCATCACGGTCAATCCGAAGGAATCGAAAAAATTCACGGTGCATGTCCGCGTGCCGAACCGCGCGACCAGCGCGCTTTACACGCCCGCGCCGGAAGTCGGCGGCCTCAAATCGCTCGCGGTGAACGGCAAAACGATTTCGCCGAAGATTGAAAACGGCTACGTCGTCATCACGCGCAAATGGAAGGCGGGCGACACCATTGATCTCGCGCTGCCGATGAAAGTCCAGATTGTGAAAGCCGATGAAAAGGTCGCGGCGGAACGGGGCCGCGTCGCGTTGCGCTACGGCCCGTTGATTTACAGCGTCGAAAAGGCTGACCAGCCCGACCTCAACCTCGCGCTTGGCTCCGACCCGCTCACGCCCGAATGGCGCGGCGATTTGCTTGGTGGCGTGATGGTAATCACTGGCAAATGGGCTGACGGCAGCCCGCTGATGGCCATTCCAAATTACGCGCGCGAAAATCGCGGCGGCGGAAGTTCGGTGGTCTGGTTGAACGGCCGGAAATGAAAAGCATGTTGCCCAGGTTGAAATTTTAGCCGAAGCTTTGCGGCGGACAAAAACTAACAACTATGCAAAAATTCACTGGCGTCTTGTGTCTCGTCGTCGGAACAGTCTTCCTGGTGTGGGGCCGCAAAATCGCGGATTCCTTTGGCTCGAACGTGCAGCAAGTCTTCGCCGGCGCGCCGACGGATCGCGCGATTTATTTCTACATCGGCGGTCTGGTGCTTGCGCTCCTCGGCGTGGCCCAGTTTTTTTGGAAGCGGAAGAAGTAACCAGTTTTAACGCAAAGACGCAAAGGTGCAAAGACGCAGAGATTCTGGAAACCGTTGCGTTTGTTTGAACCACCACTGGATGCGTGTGAACTGCCAGATTGACGATTGGCAGCTTTGCGTCTTTGCGTTGAATTCCGACTGATCAATTTCCCGCCACTTCCTGCGGGCCTTTGCCCCCGTTCAGCAAAAATAGAACCGCCATGCGGACGGCGAGGCCGTTGGTCACCTGCTCCAAAATCAGCGACCGGCCGCCATCGGCGATTTCGCTGTCAATCTCCACGCCGCGGTTGATCGGGCCGGGATGCATGATAAGCGCGTCCGGCTTCGTTTTGGCCAGCCGCGCCCTGTTCAACCCGAAGAGCTGCGTGTATTCGTTGATGCTCGGAAACATCATCTTGCGCTGGCGTTCATGCTGGATGCGCAGCAGGTTGATGATGTCGGCGTCGCGAATCGCCTCGTCCACGTCGTGCGTGACGCGGCAGCCCATCTGCTCGAAGGTTTTTGGCACAAGCGTTGACGGCCCGCAAAGCGTGACCTTCGCGCCAAGCTTCGTCAGCGCCCAGATGTCCGAACGGGCGACGCGGCTGTAAAGGATGTCGCCGAGAATCGTCACGTTCAGCCCGGCGATTTTTCCCTTCCGATCGCGAATCGTGAACGTGTCGAGCAGCGCCTGCGTGGGATGCTCGTGCGCGCCGTCGCCGGCGTTGATGACGCTGGCTTCCAGCACGCGGGAGAGAAAATGCGGCGCGCCCGACGCGCTGTGGCGCATGACGATGAAATCCGCGTTGAGCGCCTGGAGGTTCAGCGCCGTGTCCTTGAGGGTCTCGCCCTTCTTGAACGACGACGCCTCGGTGGAAAAATTGATGACGTCGGCGGACAGCCGCTGTTCGGCCAGTTCAAAGCTGATGCGCGTGCGCGTGGACGGCTCGACGAACAAATTCACGACGGTCTTGCCGCGCAATGCCGGAACCTTCTTGATGGCGCGCTTGCCGACGGCCTTGAACGCCCGCGCCGTGTCGAGCACGGTCGTGATTTCGTCCGCCGTGAGCGATTCAATGTCGAGCAGATGTTTGCGGGTCCATTTCATAAGCAGCAGCCGCAAAAAGGCGCAAAAACCACAAAAGAAACCAGCGTTTCCGTCGTCCTAATTATTTTGCGCCTCTTGTGCATTTTTGCGGCTAAATTCATTTTTTCATCAAAAGCGCCTCGTCCTGCGCAGCGCCGGATTCGACGAGCCGCAGCGAAATTTTTTCCTCCAGCGCCGTCGGCGCGTTTTTGCCCACAAAATCCGCCCGGATGGGCAGATCGCGGTGGCCGCGGTCAATCAGCACCGCGAGCTGGATTTTTTTCGGGCGTCCAAAATCGTTCAGCGCGTCCATCGCCGCGCGCGTCGTGCGCCCGCTGAACAGCACGTCATCCACCAGCACGACCGTCTTGCCCGTCACGTCGAACGGAATGACGGTCGGATGAATCGTGGGCGCGGCGCGCTGGCCCAGATCATCACGGTGCATGTTCACGTCGAGAATGCCCGCCGGCACGGCGTGATTCCAGATTCCGGCAATGCCTACGAGCACGACTTCCCCGCTGACTTCGTTGCGCTCGGCAATCTCGTGCGCGATGCGCGTGAGGGCGCGCTGGATCGCTGTGGCGTCTAGGATGACCGTGGTTTCAGGCATTTGGGCAGGTTGAGGGTTGAAAGTTGAGGGTTGAGCGCGGCGGCCGGGACGACCGGAAAAAGAAAATCGAGAACCGGCTCCGCCGGAATGCGGAGGCAATTCGCGTTGCGCGTTTTGTTTTCATTTTTCCTTCGCTGCCTCGCGGGGCTGCGTTAAAGGAACGGTGGTGTCAGTTCGTCGCGGCGGCGTGGCGCGACTTGCGCCAGCTTGCGCGGTGTTTGATGATCCAATCCGTCAGCGCCTGCTCGAAACCGATGTCGCGCCCGGCCTTTTCCGACTCGATCCATTTGTGCCGGAGGATTTCCTCGCGCTCGGCCTGAAACTCGCGGTAGAGCGAGGAGTTCTTAAGCAAATCGTTCGCCGACGATGTTTCTTTTCCAGCGTTCGACATAGTGAAATTCAATTGTTCATCCAAAGTTAAAGCTTCATGTCCCAACGCGCAATAGAAAAATGAACGGCGGAAAAGCCAATAAAAATGCGCGCGAATCAAAGGTTTTCAGCGCCGCAGGCGCGCAAGAAAATCGCCCGCAGTTTCAACTGCGGGTTTGAGGCCGGGAAAAAATGAAAAGTTTCGCAGGGACGACAGAATATTCCGAT
>JBEKRA010000236.1:0-4387 GCA_049519195.1 Verrucomicrobiota bacterium | reverse complement strand
AGGACGCAACCGGATCCGCCGGTGAAAGAAAATGGGATGTCGTCGCCGATTGTTGGAAACGCAGGGTCAGACGCCCGCCGCAAAACAGCATTGATTGTGGAGGGCGGAGCGATGCGCGGAGCGTGGGCGGCGGGCGTGCTGGCGTATCTTCAGGAGCGCGGGTTGAGGCAATACGATCTGGTTTATGCGGCTTCTTCCGGCGCCTGCTCGGCGGCCTATTTCGTCACCGACATGTGGGAACCGGGTCTGGCCATCTGGCGCGAACTGGCCTGCAACGTGGTTCGCAAAAGCAATTTCCTCCGCCGCAAACCGATCATTGACCTGGCTTACCTGGTGGATCACATCATCCGAAAACGCGTTCCACTTTCCGTTGAGGCGCTGCAAAAGGCGCCAACAAAATTTTTCATCGTGCTGACCGACTGTCACACGGGCGAAGCGGTTTATTTTCACGCCTGCGATGACCGCGTGTTTGCGGCCCTCCGCGCCACATCTTCCATGGCCCTGGCGACGCGCGGATTTGATTACGTGGACGGCCAGCCCTACGCCGACGGCGGGGTGGCGGATCCCATTCCAATCCGCCGGGCGATACAGGATGGCGCGACGGACATCACCGTGGTGCTCACGCACAATCCCGTTTTCCGCCTCAAGCCGGTATCGCGCTGGATGGGAAAACTGGCCTACCCGGAATGGCCCATGGTGGCCAAGGTCTGGACCGCGCGGCAAAATGTGAATTACAACGCCGCCCTCGACCTTATGAAACAGCCGCCGGCGGGAATCAGGTTCCAAGTGTTCCGGCCGCTCCGGCCAATGCCGGTGGGTTCCTTCACCATTGAGCAGAAGAAAATTGCCGCCGCCATTGCCTTGGGACACGACGAGGCGTTGCTACAAATGGCGGCCGCAGATGCGGAACCACCGGGCGATCCTGTTTCCAAATGATTTTTCGTCGCGCGCGGATTGCCACGCTTCGGTGCGACGGACAGTCCTGCTGTTGCAACTGCGAATGGGAGGAATGTCTGGCCACCGTTGGCAAACAGCTTCAGTTCCGGCATTGAAATGGAAAACCGCGGCATTCCGATTGCAATTGCCGCGCGAAAAAAATTCATGCCGGCGGCGCCAAATAATCGCAATCTCCTTTTGACTTCGCGCCGGTTTGGGTGGAGAATGTTTGAAGCCGGGTTCAACCGTTCGATCACGCCTCATTTGAGTCGCAGAGCAGCGTTTCACCTAGTCCGAGATAAATTACGATTTACATGAGCAAAACAGTTTTATTGACCAGTGTATGCCGTCCGATGGGACCGCAATATGGCGATGCGTCGTCCGTCGGTTACGAACTTCTCTACCGGCAGGTCACCCGCGCGCAGGGCATTTTCAGTCCGCGCACGGTGAACGTCTTTTTTGGGCTTGATTACATCGCCGAAAATCTGGACGCGCCAACGGTGGTGCTGCAATACCCGTCGAAGCGCGAGCTGATCAAGGAACTCAAGAAGGGTTACGACTACGTGGGCGTTTCGTTCATCATGGCGCTGATGCACAAGATGAAGGAGACGGTCGCGCTCATCCGCAAATATGCGCCGAACAGCAAGATCGTCCTTGGCGGCTACGGCACGATATTGAAGGACGAGGTGCTCAAGCCGTATGGAGATTTCATCTGCCGCGAGGAAGGCGTTGCGTTCATGCGCCGGCTGCTGGGCGAGCCGGAAATTCCGATGCCCTACAAACACCCGCTCATCGTGAGCTGGCTGAAGGTGTTTGGCTGGAAAGTTTCCGGCACGGGAAAAATCTTCGCCGGCCTCGGCTGCCCGAATGGCTGCGATTTCTGCTGCACGTCGCATTTCTTTTCGCGCAAGCACATCAAGCTGCTGCCGACCGGGCGCGACATTTACAACGTCGTGGAGCGGTATTTCGATCTCGATCCGAGCCTGGTGTTTCTGATTATTGACGAGGATTTTCTGCTGAACAAAAAGCGCGCTATGGAATTCCGCGAGTGCGTTTTGGCGGGCGGCAAGCGGCTTTCCATCTTCGCCTTTTCCAGCATCAAGGCCATCAGCCAATACAAGGTCGAGGAAATTCTGGAGATGGGCATTGACGGATTCTGGATCGGCTACGAAGGCACGCGGTCGGGTTACGCCAAGCAGCAAGGGCGGCCGGTGGATGAAATTCTCACCGAATTCCGCGAGCACGGCATCACGGTGCTGGCCTCGATGATCGTCGGGTTTGATTATCAGACTCCGGAAGTTGTCGCGCAGGAACTGGACGGGCTGATGAAACTCAAGCCGTCGCTGGGGCAATATCTGATTTACGGGCCGGTGCCGGGCACGCCGTTCCACGAACGCGTCATCAAGGAAAACCTGTTGCAGGACATTTACACCAGCGACAAGGATTTGTTTTACCGGCGCGCGGACGGGTTCCGAACTATGATGAAACATCCGACGTTGTCGCCGGCGCAAATCGAGGACATGCAGCGCTGGTGTTTCGAGCAGGATTTTCAGCGGCTCGGCCCCAGCATTTATCGCGTGCTGGAAACGCGGTTCCTCGGCTATCTGAAACTCAAGGATTCGCCGAACCCGGTTTTGCGGCAGAAGGCGGAATACTTCGCGAAGGAATTGCGTTATGCATATCCGGTGTTTCTCGCGGGCCGTTTGCTCGGCCCGAACGCAACCATTCGGAAATGGATCGGCGATCTGGAGCGGCGCATTCACGCCAAACTCGGAACGCCGCCGCTCAAGCAGCAATTCAAGTCAGTTTTGGCCGTAGGCGCGGCGTTGTGGGCTGGCATTACTTTGAAGCTGGATCTTTTCCAGCATCCGAAATTGCAGCGGACGACGTATCGCCTGCCGGAAAAGAGCTGGAGCGCATTTGATCTGTGGGAAGAATTCCAGAAAAAACATCCCATCCCGAACTTTTCAGTCAACGTGGAATTGCAGCACGCGAGGAAGCAGGTCTGGATGCGGCTGGAAGGCTCGCTTACGGCCAGGGATGCGGAAAGATTGGGACAGCGCATCCGAGATTCGCTGGCGCGCAGCAAGAACCGTCTGGTGCTCGATTTGAACAAGCTGCACTGGGACAAGGTGGAGGACTTGCGTCCGCTGCGCGAAAAACTCGCCGATTACCGCTCGCGCATCCGCGTGGTTTTGCCGAAGCTGTCGGCGGCGCATCCCGAACTGCTGCTGATTGCCAGCATGTTTCACCACTATTGAGGTTGGAACGTCCGTCAGTTTATCCAATCTTGGAAGCTGATGTTTTGCGCCGCGGATTTGACATCAAATTGTTTGCTCCAGTGCAGACCCCGAAAATCAGAGTGAATGCACGATGTGTTGCCGCGGGCAGCGCCCTCATTTCTTCCATTTTCGTATCAGCAGCACTACAGCCGCCGTGATGGCGGAAACAGCTAGGAGGCCGGAGACAATCCAGAGGGAGAAAAGCATAATCCGCTTGTGATTCTGTGCCTGCTCGACGCGGGGGGAGATTTTCAGTGTATCGCCCTCCTCAACGGTCTGGGATTTTTTCCAGCCGTCGAATGTGTAGTCAACGCGAAGTTTCTTGACCGTTCCCCCCGCCGGGTCGCCGAAGTTTTCGTTGTTTGCTGTCACTTCGAGTGCGTCGTTCTCAACCATCTCGGCGACGTCAGCGGTGACGTCGCTGGCCATGCCATTCGGCAGGTCGCCGTAAACCGCCTTGCGGATGACCAGCCGGGATTTTTTGGCTGAAACCGGATTGGCGTTGGCTGAAATCCTCAACCTGCCGCCTTCGAAAGCGCTCTTGGTGCCGGCCACTCCGTCAATCGTGTAATCCACGTTGAGCTGCTTGGGAACGTTTGGGGCCGGGTCGCCTCCAAAAATGTCGTTGTCTACTCGCACATTCAGCACGTCCTTATTGACCATCGCGGCGACCTCCGCTGTGACGTTGGTGGTGGCGACCGGGTCGGATAAATCACCATAGACTGCCTTGACGATCACCAACTGCGCCGACGTATTCATTGTGGCAACGCACGCCATGCTTGCAATGAATCCCCGGAGAAAAGCCAGACGCGCGAGTTTGAAAAAGCAATTGAAGCGTTTATTTTCAAGAGTCATGGCCGGAAGTTAATCAGGCGTGACACAGCGTCAAGTCGGAACCCGTCATCAGTTCATCCAATCCGGGAGGCAACATAGCAGCCCATCCCGAACTGCTGCTGATTGCCAGTATGTTTCACAACTATTAGTTTGCGGCGGCTCCGGAGTTGATGCGTTTGAGGGCGGCGGTGGCCTGGCGGCGGACATCGGTGTCGGAATCTTCGAGCGCTTTCTGAAGTGCGGAGACGGCGGGCTTGGCCTGGCCTCCGAATCTTCCCAGGGCCGCCGCCGAGTTATTGCGGAGATAAGAAGCGGCAGAATTCTGGAGTATCTGG